>NZ_JBWKPK010000019.1:100569-108495 GCF_059418205.1 Caulobacter sp. GW821-FHT09B11
ACTTTCCCCTCCCCCATTTTTTGAACTGCCCAGACAAGCGCCTCATGCTGCCGCTTGTGCGCGCGTTCGCGATCCCGACTGCGACAAATTGTGTCGGCGGACGGTTGTTACCGAGCGGTCGCATCCCGATGTAGCGGGCATGACCAATCCCGCCGATCTCCCGCTTTCCGTCCTGGATCTGTCGCCGGTTCCTCAAGGAACATCGGTCAGTAAAGCCTTGGCCAATACTTTGGACCTCGCGCGTCATGCCGAGTCTCTAGGTTTCCACAGGTTTTGGCTGGCCGAGCACCACAACATGCCCGGTATCGCCAGCGCCGCCACAACCGTGGTGATCGGTCACGTGGCCGCCGGGACCTCGAAGATTCGAGTCGGGTCGGGCGGAATAATGCTGCCGAACCATGCGCCGCTGATGGTCGCCGAGGCTTTCGGCACGCTGGCGGCCCTGCATCCGGGCAGAATCGATCTGGGTCTGGGCCGCGCGCCGGGGACCGACCAGGCCACATTGCGGGCGCTTCGCCGCTATGTGGGCTCGGTCGACCGCTTCGCCGAGGACGTCGTCGAGCTGCAGCAGTGGTTCAAGCCGGCTTCGGAAGACCAGTCGGTGCGCGCCGTGCCGGGTGAAGGACAGGACGTGCCGATGTGGCTGCTGGGCTCCAGCACCTACGGCGCGCAGCTGGCCGCGGCGCTGGGCCTGCCCTACGCCTTCGCCGCCCACTTCGCCCCGGACCAGCTGATGGAGGCGATCGAGGTCTATCGCCGCGGCTTCCGTCCCTCGGAGCAACTGGCCAAGCCCTACTTCATGATCTGCATCGGGGTGTGCGCGGCCGACACCGACGCGGAGGCGCGTCGCCTCTTCACCTCGACCCAGCAGCAGTTCCTGGCCCTGCGCCGAGGCCGCCCCGGCCTGCTGCCGCCGCCTGTCGACGACATCACGGCCATCGCCGCGCCGCACGAGCTGGCCGGCCTGGACCATACGTTCCGCTATTCGGCGATCGGCTCGCCGGAAACCGTCGCCGCCAAGGTCAGGGCGGTGATCGCCGCCACCGGCGCCGATGAGGTGATGGCCGCCTCGCAGATCTTCGACCACGCCGCGCGGCTGCGCAGCTACGAGATCCTGGCCGGACTGCGCGGCGACCTGCACCAGGCCGCCTAGACGAGACGTCAGTGCGAGGCGGCGGCTCCCGCCGCTTCGCCGACGAACGCCCGCGAGCCGGTGAGGCGTCCGTAGATTCCGGTCAGGCGCTCGAACACCGGCGTCCAGCCGTGGCGGGTCTCGGCCCGCTGGCGCGCGGCGCGGCCCAGGGCGGCGACATCGCGGTCAAAGAGCGCTTCGATCGCCTCGGCGAACACCCCGCCTTCCGAAGCAGACGCCAGCATGCCAACGGCTTCATCGACGCTTTCGGCAACCCCGCCGGCGTCGACGCCGACGACCGGCAGGCCGCAGGCCATGGCCTCCAGCACGATCAGGCCGAAGGGTTCGTTGTCATTGGCGTGAACGAAGGCGTCGCAGCCGGCGAGAATGGCGGCCAGGGCCTCGGGATCGCGCTGATAGTCCATCGAGATCACCCGGTCGCTGGGCCGCGCCCCCGCCCCGGCCCCGACCAGCAGCAGCACATAGGGCTCGCCCAGCTTCTCGACGGCGTCGACCAGCACGTCGAGCTTCTTTTCGCGCGCCGGACGGCCTGCGAAGACGAGAATGCGGTGGCGATCGGTCAGGCCCAGGCGCCGGCGCAGGGCCGCGCGGTCGCCGCGCGCCGGGTGAAAGGTGTCGACGTCGACGCCCAGCGGCAGGCCGATGGCGTCGCGCACTCCGGCCTCGACCAGACGGCCGGCGATGAAGTGACTGGGCGCCACGACCTGGTCGAACTGGCGATAGATCGCCGCCCAGCGCTTCTGGACCGGCTTTTCGGCCCACTCGCCGATGTGCAGCGCCGCCAGGGCGCCGAGATCCGTATGGCAGAATCCGACGACCGGCACGCCCATGGCGTCGCCCGCCTTCAGCGCCGCCAGACCCGGGGTGTAGGGGTCGCCGGCCTCGATGATGTCGGGCCGCTGGCGAATCAGACGCTCCATCCAGCTGGTCTTGCCGATGGGCCAGCGATAGCCGTCGCCGAACGGCAGCGGCGCGGCGTAGATCGACACGCGACCGTGGCCGTCATGGGCGTCGCGCGGCCCGGGCACCACCAGCGTGTGGCGCACGCTTGGCCGATTGGCGGCCAGCCAGGCCCGTTTGGCGTTGAGATAGCGACGAACACCGCCGCTGCGCGGCGCGTAAAGCATTGTGGTGTCGATCAAACGGGCGGGACGGCCGGAAACGGATCGAATCTGCGACGCGCCGACGTCTTCACTCGGCGGGGAAGTGGGCAGAAGATCGATCACGCCGTACCTCGCTACTGCAGCGGGGCCGTCTTACGCGGCCGCCAAGCGATAAGGTGCTCAGCGACGGGAGGTTCCCCCGAAGCTTGGCCGCTGTCCAGCGGCTCGCGCGCCACCCTACGTCGTGCCCGCGCCAGGCGCAAAAACATCTGGTACGAGACCCCTCGTTGCGATGCGTAGGGGGCGAGGGTCATGGCGCGGTTTCTGTTCACGACCTGGGAGGGCGGCGGCCACGTCCAGCCGCTGCTGATGGTCGCCGCCGACCTGATGGCGCGCGGCCACGAGGTGCTGGCGATCAGCGATCCGGCCAACGCCGCCGACGCCGCGGCCCTTTCCGTGCCGTTCCGCGCCTGGACGACCGCGCCGTTCCAGACCGGCAAGTCCCACGAGGACGACCGCCTGCGAGACTTCGAGGCCGACAATCCGATGGCGGTGATCGAGCGCCTGCTCGACCGGGTGATGACCGGCCCGGCCGCCGCCTACGCCCGCGACGTGCTGGAGGCGCTGGACGCCTTCCCCGCCGAGGTGGTGGTCAGCCAGGAACTGCTGCTGGGCGCGATGATCGCGGCCCAGGCGCGGGGAACCAAGCTGGCCCTGCTGGCCGCCAACGTCTGGTCGCTGCCTAACCTGCCCGGCGCGCCGCCGTTCGGGGCCGGCATGGCGCCGGCAATCGACGACCAGGAGCGGGCCATGCATGCGATGGTCGCCCAGATGGCGCGGGGCCTTTTTCAGTCGGGTCTGCCTGCGCTGAACGCCGCCCGGGCCGAGCACGGCCTGCCTGAACTGTCCGATCTCTTCGCGCAGTACGAGGCGGCCGACGCGATCCTGCTGGCGACCAGCCCGGCCTTCGACTTCGCCCCCGATCCCCTGCCCGCCCCGTTCGCCCATGTCGGCCCGTACCTGGCCGATCCGGCCTGGGTGGAAGACGTCGCGCTTCCCGAAGGCGACGCCCCGCTGGTGCTGGTGTCGTTCTCGAGCCTCTATCAGGCCCAGGAAGCGACCTTGCGTAACGTGCTCGCAGCGCTTTCCGCCCTGCCCGTCCGCGCCCTGGTCACGACCGGCCCGACCTTGGATCCGGCGCAGTTCGAGGCCCCGGCCAATGTGAAGGTCGTGCGCAGCGCCCCGCACGGCGCGCTGCTGAAGGACGCCGCCGCCTTCGTGACCCATGCCGGCCACGGCTCGACCCTGCGGCCGTTGATGGAAGGCGTGCCCTTGCTTTGCCTGCCCATGGGCCGCGACCAGAACGACAACGCGATACGCGCCGCCCATCGGGGCGCGGCGATCACCCTGGCGCCCGACGCCGCGCCGGAGAAGATCGGCCAGGTCCTGACGCGGCTGCTGGAGGAGCCGGCCTGGCGAGAGGCGGCCAGGGCCCTGGGCGAGCGGGTCGCCGCCGACGCGCAAGGCCGCGGCGCCGCCCAGGCCCTGGAGGCCCTGATCTAGCGGCTCACCAGTCGTCGCGGCCGTTGAGGTGGTTCACCGGCAGGGGCGACAGGTCCAGGCTCTCGAGCAGGCGGGCGTTGATGGCGACGCGGGGATTGTCGTAGTCGGCCTGGCCGCTGCTGAAGTCGGGAAACTGGCTGTAGGTCCCGCAGCCGCAGACGCCGCAGTGATGATGCGTGCCCATGTAGTCGCCCCACTGGTAGGTCGAGACCCGGTCGCGGGCGGTCAGCAGCCTGAAGGCGGCGAGCGGGTAATAAGCGACGAGATTGCCGCGCTTGGAGCAGAACGAGCAGTTGCAGTCGGCGAGTTCGGTCGGCGCGGTCTCGACCTGGAACTGGACGGCGCCGCAGTGGCAGCTTCCCTTGACGGGCATGGCGATCTCCTTTGACGTTTGGAACGCCGGGGAGACTGCCGAAGGTCCGCTGACAGCCTGGTGTCAGCAGTCCGGATCCTGGTGGGCGGTGAGGGGATCGAACCCCCGACCCTCTCGGTGTAAACGAGACGCTCTACCGCTGAGCTAACCGCCCGCAGGGTCGCGCCTTCTAGCCGCCGAATGGCGGTCTGGGAAGCACGCATGAAAAAGGGCGGGACGTCGTTGGAACGCCCCGCCCCTTTGAAGACCGAAAACGGGATTAGCCGTTCAGGGTGGTCTTCAGGCCTTCACCGACCTGGAAGCGGGCGGTCTTGGAGGCCGGACGCTCGACGGTTTCACCGGTGCGCGGGTTGCGCGCGGTGCCCGCGGCGCGGGTCACGGCCTTGAAGGTGCCGAAGCCCACCAGACGCACGTCCGAGCCCGACTTCAGCGAGGCGGTGACGGTGTCGATGAAAGCTTCCAGGGCGTCCTTCGCCTGGTTCTTGTTGATGCCCGCCTTTTCGGCGATCGCCGTGACGAGTTCGGCTTTTGTGGTCATTTTTGTCTCCCAGCCATTAAGCGGCGGCTTTGCAACAGCTTACGCCGCTTCGCTCGCCGGGAAGTATGCGGGGAACGCTTGCCCCGTCAAACGAAGGCGGCGCGGAAAATTCCCGCGCCGCCCCAGTTATCAACAATAAGTTACTGTTAGTGCGTGAGAACCGCGTCGTCTCCGGCTTCATCGGCCTTCGCGGGGCTCGCCAGGGGCTCTTCCGATTCGCTCCACTCGACCGGAGTCAGCGGCCCGGTGAGGGCGTGCTTGAGCACTTCGTCGACCGTCGAGACCGGAATGATCTCGAGACCGGCCTTCACGGATTCCGGCACGTCGACGAGATCCTTCTCGTTTTCCTGCGGGATCAGCACCGTCTTCACGCCCGAACGCAGAGCCGCCAGCAGCTTCTCCTTGAGGCCGCCGATGGCGGTCACCCGGCCGCGCAGGGTGATCTCGCCGGTCATGGCGATGTCCTTGCGGATCGGATTGCCGGTCAGCACCGAGACCATGGCCAGGGCCATGGCGATACCGGCCGACGGACCGTCCTTGGGCGTGGCGCCGTCGGGCACGTGCACGTGGACGTCGGTCTTCTCGAAGATCGGCGGCTTGATGCCGAAGGCGGTCGCCCGCGAGCGGACGTAGCTGTTGGCCGCCGAGATCGACTCCTTCATCACGTCCTTGAGGTTGCCGGTGACCGTCATGCGGCCCTTGCCCGGCATCTTCACGGCTTCGATCGTGAGAATGTCGCCGCCGAACTCCGTCCACGCCAGACCGGTGACGATGCCGACCTGGTCGACCTCGTCGGTCTCGCCGTAGCGGTACTTCTTGACGCCGGCGTACTTGGCCAGGCGCGCGTCGTCGATGGTGATCGAGGTCAGCTTCTCGCGCGACAGGTCACGCACCGTCTTGCGGGCCAGTGCGCCCAGTTCCCGCTCCAGCGACCGCACGCCGGCTTCCCGGGTGTAGTAGCGGATCAGGTCGCGGATCGCCTCGTCCGGCACGATGAACTCGGTCGGCTTCAGGCCGTGGTCCTTGGCCAGCTTCGGCAGGACGTGGCGCTTGGCGATCTCCAGCTTCTCGTCCTCGGTGTAGCCGGGGATGCGGATGATCTCCATGCGGTCCAGCAGCGGCTGGGGCATGTTCAGGCTGTTGGCCGTGGTGACGAACATCACCTGGCTCAGGTCGTAGTCGACCTCCAGGTAATGGTCGCCGAAGGTCGAGTTCTGCGAGGGGTCCAGAACCTCCAGCAGGGCCGAGGCCGGATCGCCGCGATAGTCGCTGCCCATCTTGTCGATTTCGTCGAGCAGGACGAAGGCGTTGGTGGTCTTGGCCTTCTTCATCGACTGGACGACCTTGCCGGGCATCGAGCCGATATAGGTGCGGCGGTGACCGCGGATCTCGGCCTCGTCACGCACGCCGCCGAGGCTCATGCGCACGAACTCGCGCCCCGTCGCCTTGGCGATCGACTTGCCCAGCGAGGTCTTGCCGACGCCCGGAGGACCGACGAGGCAGAGGATCGGGCCCTTCAGCGAGTTGGTCCGGGCCTGCACGGCCAGGTACTCCAGGATCCGTTCCTTGACCTTGTCCAGGCCGTAGTGGTCGGCGTCGAGGATCTCCTCGCTCTCGTTGAGGTCGATCTTCTTGGTCTTGGCCTTGCCCCACGGGATCGACAGCAGCCAGTCCAGATAGTTGCGGACCACCGTGCTCTCGGCCGACATCGGGCTCATGTTGCGCAGCTTCTTCAGCTCGCCCTCGGCCTTGGTGCGGGCTTCCTTGGAAAGCTTGGTCTTCTTGATGCGCTTTTCGAGCTCGATCAGCTCGTCGCGCTGATCGTCGGGGTCGCCCAGCTCGCGCTGGATCGCCTTCATCTGCTCGTTCAGGTAATATTCGCGCTGGGTCTTCTCCATCTGGCGCTTCACGCGCGAGCGGATCTTCTTCTCGACCTGCAGCACCGAGATCTCGCCTTCCATGAGGGCGAAGACCTTCTCCAGGCGCTTGGTGACGTCGAAGATTTCCAGCAGGTGCTGCTTGTCGCCGATCTTCACCGACAGGTGGGCGGCGATGCTGTCGGCCAGCTTGCCCGGCTCGGCGATCTGCGGGATCGACGCCAGGGCCTCGGGCGGCACCTTCTTGTTCAGTTTGACGTAGTTCTCGAACTGCTCGACGACGGCGCGCGACAGCGCCTCGGCCTCGGGGCCTGCGCCCTGGTCTTCGCTGACTTCGCCGACCTGGGCCTCGTAATAGGCCTCCTGCTCGGTGAAGCGCACGACGGCGGCGCGGCCCTTGCCCTCGACCAGCACCTTGACGGTGCCGTCGGGCAGTTTCAGCAGTTGCAGCACGGTGGCCAGCACGCCGACGTCATAGATGTCGGCCGGAGCCGGATCATCGTCGGCGCTGTTCTTTTGGGTGACGAGCAGGATCTGCTTGTCGCCGCGCATCACTTCCTCGAGGGCGCGGACGGATTTGTCGCGCCCCACGAACAGCGGCACCACCATGTGCGGGAACACAACGATATCCCGCAGGGGCAACACAGGAAGCGTACGGATCTCAGACATGTTTTCACTCCCGGCCGGCGCGCGAAACTCGCGCCTTGCCACGCGGACCGCCGTCACTTCAGACGATGCGCCTGAGTCGTACGGTCCGTCCGCCCGGGACTGGGCGGATGGTCGTTATTTATGTGGACCTTTTGCGACGCGGTTCAAGCGTACTCGCCCGCCAGCGGCGACGAGTCGCGCACCGGTGGTGAAGCTGGATGTTTCGGTCGCCGGGCGGGCTGGGCCATGGCGGTTTCGACGACTTGGCCGTTGACGCAGCGGCAGATCGTTTCTTCACCGCAGTGCGGGATGGGCCCGGTCCTTCTCCCCCTGCGGGAGAAGAAGGGAACCTCCCCCTCTGGGGGAGGCGATCGCGCAGCGATCGGTGGGGGGTGTTTTTGCAAGGGCGGCCAGCGCGGCGGCGGCTGAAACCGCCCCCCACCGGCCTTCGGCCGCCTCCCCCAGAGGGGGAGGATCTTGGCCGACGCATCGCCAGAAAGATGCTCCCCCTCTGGGGGAGCTGTCGCGGAGCGACTGAGGGGGTCAGCGCAGGCATGCGACTTCGCACTCCCGTGGAAATCCACGAAAGGTGATGGGGAGGCGCGGAGCGGCCGGGCGGAGCCCGGAGACCGTGATGTGTTTTAGCGTTTCGGCTTCGTCAGACCGCTCCG
>NZ_JBWKPK010000020.1:0-105583 GCF_059418205.1 Caulobacter sp. GW821-FHT09B11
GGCCAGCAAGGCGAACCAAAAGATCCTCCCCCTCTGGGGGAGGTGGCCCGGAGGGCCGGAGGGGGCCGCCGTCAGGCGGCTACGGAACCAGCACAACCTTCCCCACGTGCTCGCCGGCCTCCAGGTGCGCATGGGCCTTGGCTGCGTCGGCCAGGGGGAAGGCGGCGTCGACGATGGGTTTCAGCTTGCCCGCCGCGATCCACGGCCAGACGGTGCGCTCGACCTCGGCGGCCAGGCGGGCCTTCTCGTCGGAGGGGCGGGGGCGCAGGGTCGAGCCGGTGATCACGGCGCGCTTCTGCATCACCTTCATCACCGGCACCTCCAGCGTCCCGCCGGCCAGGGCGGCGATGTAGACGATGCGGCCGCCGGTCTTCAGGGCGTCGAGGTTCTTGTCGAAATAGGCGGCCCCGACCATGTCGAGCACCACGTCGACACCGCCAGCGGCCTTGGCGACTTCCGCGAAGTCCTCGGTCTTGGCGTCGACCGCCAGGTCGGCGCCCAGTTCCAGGGCCTTGGCCTTCTTGTCGGCCCCGCGACCGGTGGCGATGACGATCGCGCCGGCCGCCTTGGCCATGGCGATCGCCGTTGTCCCGATCCCGGACGTCCCACCATGAATCAGAATGGTCTCGCCAGGCTTCAGCGCGCCGTGTTCGAACACATTGGCGAAGACGGTGAAGACGGTCTCGGGCAGGGCCGCGGCGTGGACGAAATCAAAGCCCTCGGGCACCGGCAGGGCCTGGCGAGCGTCGACCACGGCGTATTCGGCATAGCCCCCGCCGCCCAGCAGGGCGCAGACCTTGTCGCCGACCTTCCAGCGTCCGGCGGCGACCTCGACCTCGCCAGCGACCTCCAGGCCCAGCGTCGTCGGCGCGCCGGGCGGCGGCGGATAGAACCCCAGGCGCTGCAACAGGTCCGGACGATTGACGCCGGCCGCGCGCACCCGGATCAGGATCTCGCCCGGCCCCGGAACGGGACGTTCCACCTCCGCCGGGCGCAGGGCGTCGGCCGCCCCCTTGCCGCCTTCGATCTCGATCGCGGTCATGGTCTGGGACATGCTGGCGGCTCCGTCGCGCTTGCGTCGCGCCCTAGGTAGGCGTCTGATGGCCGATCGGAAAGGGAGGATGGCCGATGATGGAAGAGCCGGTCGAGCCGCGCGCGTTCCGTGGCGATGCGCTGAACAGCGCCGCGCACGAGGATCTGGAGACCTACGGCGTCATCGAACTGGAAGAGCGGATCGAGGCTCTCGAAGCCGAAATCGCCCGCACCAAAGCCCAGCTGAGCAAGAAGAAAGCCGGGCGCGCCGCGGCCGATGCGCTGTTTGGTCGCCTCGACTAACGAATGGTTTACGCTACCCGTGGACCCTTGAGGCGCGTCCGTCGGTCACAGTGAGTCGGGGCGGTCGCGAAACGGGACGTTAAGACTTGGCACGGGGGTTGCAGTCCGCCTCCTCAAGCGAGACGTCCTCGCGGCCTTAGAGGCATTGAGTAGACATGACCGATCCGAACGCGTCCACGGCCCCCTGGCGGGCGGGAGTCATTCAGGACTTCGCGCGCTCCGAACTGTTCGACCGCACCTTCGACGAGGGCATGCTGCTGGTCGAGGAGACCGCGGCCTATCTCGACGGGGCCGGCCGTCATGACAGCAAGATCCTGTCGCGCAACGCCGCCCTGGCCTACGCCAGCGAAAGCATGCGCCTGACCACGCGTCTGATGCAGGTGGCCTCGTGGCTGCTGGTGCAGCGGGCGGTCAAGGAAGGCGAGATGGCCCCCGAGGCCGCCTGCGCCGAGAACTATCGCCTCGCCGTCGAGACCAGCGAGCAAGCCGCGGCGATCGAGGACCTGCCGTTTGGTCTGGTGAACCTGCTGCAGCGCTCCGAGCGCCTGTACGAGCGGGTCCGCCACCTGGACCGCCGCATGTATGTCGAGGCCGCCGCCGTCGACGAGGCCCCGCGCCCCGTCCAGGCCCAGTTCGACCGCCTGACCGCCGCCTTCGGCGTCGCTTGACGTGTTTCCTTGGCGCCTTCGGCGTCGCCTAACATCTTTCTTGGGCGCCTTCGGCGTCGCCTGATCCCCGTTCAAACCGACGTCGAAGCGGGGTAGGACAGGCGCGTGACCCAAGCGCCTTCCCCCGATTCCGCCATTCCCGCCGGCCCCTTCAAGGGCCGTGTCCTCATCCTGGCCGGATCCGATTCCGGCGGCGGCGCGGGCATCCAGGCCGACATCAAGACCGTCACCGCGCTTGGCGGCTACGCGGCCACGGCGATCACCGCCATCACGGTGCAGAACACCCTGGGCGTCACCGGCGTGCATCCGATCCCGCTCGACATCATCGAGGCCCAGGCCCGAGCCGTGCTCGACGACATCGGCGCCGACGCCTTCAAGACCGGCATGCTGGGCGACGTCGGCGTGGTCGAGACCGTGGCCCGCGTCCTGGCCGGCGCCCCGCACGTGCCGGCCGTCGTCGATCCGGTGATGATCGCCAAGGGCGGCGCCCCGCTGCTGGCCGACCGGGCGATAGACGCGGTCAAGGCGCTGATGATCCCGCGCGCCACGCTGCTGACCCCCAACGCCCCCGAGGCTTCGGCCCTGACCGGTCTGCCGGTCGAGACCATCGACGACCAGCGCCGGGCCGGCGAGGCCCTGCTGGAGCTCGGCGCTCACGCCGTCCTGATGAAGGGCGGCCACGTGGCGGGCGAGCGGGTCGTCGACCTGCTGATCACCCGCCAGGGCGAGACAAGCTTCGAGGGCGAGCGGATCGACACCCGCCACACCCACGGCACCGGCTGCACCCTGGCCAGCGCCATCGCCACCGGCCTGGCCCAGGGCCTGCCGCTTACCGAAGCCGTCGCACGGGCCTGGAACTACGTCCACGAGGCCATGCTGCGCGCTCCGGGCCTGGGCAAGGGCCACGGCCCGCTCGACCACGCCTGGCCGGTGCGGGGATGAAATCGAGCCCGAAAGGCGCGAAGCTTTTCTGGATCGCCGCCGCGGCGGTGCTCGTCGTGGCCTATGTCTACGTCACGCATGGCGGCGTGCGGGACGGCGGCGTGACCCGCATCGGGATCGCCGGCGCGCCGGGCGAGCGGCTGGCGCGACACTTTCCAGGCTCGGACACGGTGTGCGAATTCACGCCCGGCATCAAATCGCCGCCGGACGCGAGCATGCTCTACACCGACGACAACACGCACGACGCCGTCCAGTCCGTTCGCGCCGTCTGCCCCGACATCGGCAAGCTCGACATCCCGTTCAGCTTTCTGGCGGTCGAGGAAAGCGTCTTCGTCGGCCTCAAGGGTTGCCGCGTGACCGGCGTCTACAAGATCTACAAGGGCGAGCGGCCGATGGACGGCTCTCCGCAAGGGTTCTGCGCGCCGCCCTCCCGACTGCTGGTGACGAACGATGGAGGCGTGGGCCTTGACCCCTGAGACCTTGGAAGCCCGCCTGATCGACATCGTCCGCGCCACGCCGACGACGATGCAGGTGCTGCGCACCGTCCGCGACCTTGATTTGCCCGACTGGATGATCTTCTCCGGCGCGGTCTACCAGCCGGTGTTCAACAGCCTGACCGGCCGGCCGCTGGACTACGGCATCAAGGACTACGACGTCGCCTATCACGACGACGGCGACACCTCGTACGAGGCCGAGGACGTCGTCATCCAGCGCGTCGCCGCCGCCTTCGAGCCGCCGCTGCGCGAGCTGGTCGAGGTGCGCAACCAGGCCCGCGTGCACCTGTGGTTCGAAAAGAAGTTCGGCGCCGACGAACCCTATCCGGCCCTGCGCTCCAGCGCCGAAGCCCTGGAACGCTTCGTGGCCACCGCCTTCTGCGTCGGCGTGCGGCTGGAAGCCGACGACGCCTTGCGCGTCTGGGCTCCGTTCGGCCTGGACGACCTCTTCGCCATGCGCCTGCGGCCCAATCCGCTGCGGGTGAAGGGGGCGGGCGGCTGGGCGCGCACCACCGGCTCGGCCAAGGCCCGCTGGCCGGAGATCAGCATCGAGGGCTGAGGCTCTGGACGTCGCCGCCGCGCCGCTCTACGGAATTTGATAGCGCTATCATTTTCGTGAGCGACCTCCATGGCCCTGCCGCGCCGCACCCTGTTCAAAGGCCTCCTGGCGGGCGCCGCCGTCGCGCCGGCCCTGGCCGCGCAAGCCGTGGAGGCCAAGCCGGCCGCCCAATCGAGCGTCAAGGTGACGGTCCCGACCTGGGGCAAGGGTCCCGACGGCCGCCGCACCGCCGACCTGGGCGATGGGACCTACCTGAACCCGATCATCGCCGGCGATCACCCCGACCCGACGATCCTCAAGGACGGCGACGTCTACTACATGACGTTCTCGTCGTTCCTGGCCTATCCGGGCCTGGTGATCTGGAAGTCGACGGACCTGGTGAACTGGACCCCGGTCGGGCCGGCCCTGCGCAAGCCGCTGGGCACGATCTGGGCCGTCGATCTGGTCAAGCACGACGGCCGCTACTTCATCTACATTCCGGCCGATCCGACGGGGCAGGGCTGGTCGATCTTCGCCATCTGGGCCGACAGCATCGAGGGGCCGTGGAGCGATCCGGTCGACCTGAAGATCAGCGGCTGCATCGATCCGGGCCACGTCGTGGGCGAGGACGGCAAGCGCTACCTGTTCGTCAACGGCGTGCGCAGGATCCGCCTGACCGACGACGGCCTGGCCACCGACGGCCAGCTGGAAAAGGCCTACGATCCCTGGCGCTATCCCGACGACTGGATCGTCGAGAACTTCGCGCCCGAAGGCCCCAAGCTCTTGCGCCACAACGGCTGGTTCTACCTGATCACCGCCGTCGGCGGGACGGCCGGGCCGGTGACCGGCCACATGGTCATCGCCGCCCGCTCGCGCTCGGTGAACGGGCCGTGGGAGCACTGCCCGCACAATCCTCTGGTGCGCACCCGCAGCGAGGCCGAGCCCTGGTGGTCGCGCGGCCACGCCAGCCTGGTCGAAGGCCCGGCCGGCGACTGGTGGATGGTCTATCACGCCTACGAAAACGGCTTCCGCACGCTGGGTCGCCAGACCCTGCTGGAGCCGATCGAATGGACCGCCGACGGCTGGTTCAAGCCCCTGGGCGGCGACCTCTCCAAGCCGATCAAGAAGCCGCGCGGCGGCAAGGCCGGACCGTCGGGCTTCAACCTGTCGGACGACTTCTCGGCCGACCGCTTCGGCCTGCAATGGGCCTTCCACGATCCCAAGCCCGGGGAGGGCGAGCGCACCACCTTCGAAACCAAGGCCTTGCGCCTGAAGGGCTCAGGGACCTCGCCGATCGACAGCGCGCCCCTGACCTGCATCGTCGGCGACCGCTCGTACGAGGCCGAGATCTCGCTGGACCTGATCGGCGACGCCGAGGCGGGGCTGCTGCTGTTCTACAATCACAAGGCCTTCGTCGGCCTGGGCGTCACACCGACGGCGCTGAAGACCTTCCAGTATTCCGAGGAGCTGGCCTGGGCGCGGATCAGGCACGAGGCCCGCAGCGTCCGCCTGAAGGTGCGCAACGACGAGCACGTCGTGACCTGGTGGTATTCCTACGACGACGGCGCCACCTGGACCCGGCATGGCACGCGGATGGAGGTCTCGGGCCTGCACCACAACGTGTTCGGCGGCTTCATCAGCCTGAAGGTCGGGATCTACGCGGCCGGGGCGGGCGAGGTGCGGCTGCGCAATTTCGTCTACCGGGCGGGCCTGCCCAGGACGGTCGAGAGCGCCTGACGTCCCGCGCAGGGAGTATTGTCATCGTGACAATACTCCTTTTGCTTCATGGATCATTGCCCGTTACCGCTTGAGCCTCACGCAAGAGGAGGCTTCCGGTGCGGATTGCGGTTCTGACGTTCGATGGGTTCAACGAGCTGGACTCGTTCATCGCCGCGGCGATCCTAAACCGCATGAAGGCCAAGGGCTGGGCGGCCTGCATCACCTCGCCGACGCCGGAGGTCACGTCGCTGAACGGGGTGACGGTGCAGCGCCAGCAGCCCCTCGAATTCGCCGCCGAGGCCGACGCCGTGCTGATCGGAAGCGGGTCGAAGACCCGCGAAATCGCCGCCGATGCGGACCTGCTGGCCCGGCTGAAGCTTGATCCCGCGCGCCAGCTGATCGGCGCCCAATGCTCGGGAACGCTGCTGCTGGCCAGGCTCGGCCTGGTCGGCGACCTGCCGGCCTGCACGGATCTGACGACCAAGCCCTGGGTCATCGAGGCCGGCGTCCAGGTGCTGGACGCGCCGTTCGTGGCCCACGGCAATGTCGCCACCGCCGGCGGCTGCCTGGCCTCGCAGTACCTGGCCGCCTGGACGATCGCGCGGCTGGCGGGCCTGGCCGAGGCGGAGGAAGCCATCCGCTACGTCGCGCCGGTGGGCGAGAAGGACCTCTACGTCGCCCGCGCCCTGGCGGCGATCACGCCCTTCCTGCCGGCCGGCCAGGCCGCCGCCTGATTTTCGGGAGAAGCCCCATGCGCCAATGGACCATCGACGCCTTCGCGTCCGCCCCCTTCAAGGGCAACCCGGCCTGCGTGGTCGAGCCGTTCGACCGCTGGCCGAGCGACGCCTGGATGCAGGCCCTGGCGGCCGAGAACAACCAGGCCGAGACGGCTTTCCTGCTGAAGACCGCCGATCCGGCCCGCTACGGCCTGCGCTGGTTCACACCGGCCAGGGAGGCCCCGCTTTGCGGCCACGCCACGCTGGCGTCGGCCCACGCCCTGTTCGCGGAGCTGGGCGCGGACGTCGAGGTGCTGGCCTTCGACACCCTGTCGGGCGAGCTGCGCGTGCGGCGCGACGGCGAGCGGCTGGAGATGGACTTCCCGGCCAACCCGCCGCGCCGGGTCGAGATCCCGGAGGGGCTGGAGGAGGCCCTGGGCGCGCCGGTGCTCGAGGCCTGGGCCGGCGCCTATCTGGTGGCGGTGCTGGAGGACGAGGCGGCCGTGCGGCGGCTGGAGCCGGACTTCGCCGCCCTCAACCGTCTCGAAAGCGCGGCGACCGACGGCAAGGGCCAGGTCATCGCGGTCGCCCTGGCCGATGCGGGCCGGCCCTATGCGGTGGTCAGCCGCTTCTTCGCGCCGGCGGCGGGCATTCCCGAGGATCCGACCACGGGCTCGGCCCACTGCATCCTGATGCCGCTCTACGGCGACAAGCTGGGCAAGCCGGCGCTGGAGTTCCACCAGGCCTATCCGGGCCGGGGCGGGGACCTGTCATGCGAAAGCCGCGGCGCGCGCGTGATCCTGCGCGGCCGCGGCCTTACGGTGGTGGAAAGCCGGCTCCGGGTGGAGCCGGCCTTCACAAGCTAGTCGCGGTTACCAGCGACCGCGGTTGTCGTTGCGGTCGCCGCGGCCGTAGCCCTGGCCGTAGTCGCGGTCATGACGCTCGTAGCGGATCTGGGCGCTGACGCGGTCCAGGCGGCGGTCGAGGTCGGCGCGCTCCCAGCCGTTCAGGCCGCCGGCGCGGTAACGGTATTCGAGGCGGGCGACTTCGCGCAGCTCGCCGTGCAGACGGCGGGCTTCGTGGCGGTTCAGGTCGCCGTTGCGCACGCCGCGGTCGATCCGCTGCTCAAGCTGAGCCTGACGCTGGTTGATGGGCTGGGCCATGGCCGCGGCGGGGATGGTGGCGGCCGCCAGGGCCGAGACCGCAACGATCGGGAGAATGATCTTCTTCATCGGTTCGGTTCCTTCTCAATCTGATCCGCCGTCCTTGTCGGCGGCGTTGAGGAGAAGAAACCACGTCCCGCCTGAAGCGGTTCTGAGCCCGTCGTTATGTTGGGTTCATCTACCTGAAGGCGTCCCTCGACAAGCTCAGGACGAGGGAGAGGTCAGGCGGCCGCCGCCATGCGCGCCGCGGCGGCCACGGCGTCCTCGATGGCGGCGTAGAGCTTGGTGACCTCGATCGGCTTGGCGACGTGGCCGTCCATGCCGGCGGCGAGGTAGCCCTCGACCTGGTGGACCAGGGCGTTGGCGGTGACCGCCACGATCGGGGTGCGGGCGCGGCCCTCGGCGGCTTCCAGCGAACGGATGGTGCGGGCGGCCTCGACGCCGTCCATCACCGGCATGTGGATGTCCATCAGGATCACGTCGTGACCGCCGGCGCGCCAGGCCTCGACGCAGGCCGCGCCGTCGGCGACCAGCGCCACCTCGGCGCCCAGCGGGGCCAGGACGGCGGCGATGACCTTCTGGTTGGTCAGGTTGTCGTCGGCGGCCAGCACGCGCAGGCGGCGGCCGGCGGCGGCGTCGGACGGCTCGTCGACCGGGGCGGCCTGGGCGATCTCGCCCTCGCCGCGCGGCATGGCCACGACGACGGTGAAGGTCGAGCCCTGGCCCTCGCGGCTCTGGACGTGGATGCCCCCGCCCATGACGGCGGCCAGCTCGCGACAGATCGACAGGCCCAGGCCCGAACCGCCGAAGCGGCGCGTGGTCGAGCTGTCGGCCTGGACGAACTTGTCGAACAGGCGCGGCAGGATGTCGGCGGCGATGCCGATGCCGGTGTCGGTGACGTCGATGCGCAGGCCCGAACCGTCCTCGGCCGAGGCGAAGCGGACCGAGACCGCGCCCTCCAGCGTGAACTTCAGGGCGTTGGACACCAGGTTGTTGAGGATCTGGCGCAGGCGATCGACGTCGCCGTGCCAGCCGCCCAGGGCCTCGGGGGCGACCATGACGCCGAAGTCCAGGCCCTTGTCGCGGGCCTGGTCGACGAAGGTCTCGCGCAGCGAGGAGGCGAGGGCGGAGAGCTCGAAGTCGCGCTCGACCAGCTCCAGGCGGCCGGCCTCGATCTTCGACAGGTCGAGCACGTCGTTCAGCACCGCCAGCAGCAGGCCGCCCGACTCGCGGATCACCGACAGGCGCTCGCGCTGCTTGGACGACAGGTCGTCCATGGCCATCACTTCGGTCATGGCCAGCACGCCGTTCAGGGGCGTGCGGATCTCGTGGCTCATATTGGCCAGGAAGTGCGACTTCAGCACGTTGGCGGCGTTGGCGTCGTCGCGCGCCTTGACCAGTTCGCCCATGGCCGAGCGCAGGTCGTGGTCGTTGGCCTCCAGCCGGGCCACGAGGTGGTTGAAGCTGTCGGTCAGGCTGTGGAAGACGTCGTCGTCGCTGGCCTGCTGGACGGGGCTGTAGCGGCCGCCCTGGGCCATGTCGTGCATGGCGTCCGACAGACGCTGCATCGGCTTGGTCATCCGCCGGGCGAGGCTGTTGGCCAGAAGGATGGCCAGGCCCGCGGCGCCGAAGAACAGGGCGCCGGTCAGGGCCAGGTCGCGGGCCAGGATCTCGACCAGGCTCGGTTGGCGCGCCACCAGCGACAGTTCGCCGACCTTGCGGCCGAGCAGGGTCACCGGACGGGTCAGGGTCTCGACGTTGTCTTCGTTCTCGACGCCGATGCGGGCCACGATCTGGCCCGAGGTGTCGGTGAGGCGGGCGCCGGCCACGTGCGGGGCCTTGATGACGGCGTCGAGGGCGCGGCTGGCGCCCACCGCGTTGTGGTCGGCGAGGGAGGCGGCGGCGCCGGCGGCGACCATCTCGGCCAGCACGCGGTGGTTCTCGCGGGCTTCCTGGCGGGCGACGCTCCACTGCTGGAGCATGAAGCACAGGCACGCCGCGGTCAGGGCGGCGATCGTCGTGCCCAGCGCAACGCCGGCGATCCGCGCCTGTAGAGGCGCGTGAGCCGAAGTTTCGGAGATGTGCCTCGTATCGTCCATGGGCCTTCCGGCAGGTCTAACATGGGCATTCTGCCGGTAGGTTCCTAACGCTTCGCTTCCAGCCCCAGGTGCAGTCGCGACAAAACAACGCTAGGGCGCATTTCACCATTGCCGACGGGTTAACGATTCGTTTACCTATTCACTCGGTTCTCTGGAGGAGTCGGGTAAGTGGAAAAAGTGTTCGTAGCTCAACGGGTCGCCAATAAGTTGTTTGCGACCGAAAACGCCGTCGATGCGGCGATGGTGAACGCCGCCGAACTGATGTCGGACATGCTGAGGGCCCGTAAGGACCTTGGTCTGTCGGCCGTCGTCGGCGACAAGGCCAGCGCGAAGCTGGTCGAGGCCCTGGCTGCGCTGGGAGAAGCCCGCAGCGCCATGGTCGACATGCACAACGAGCTCAGCGAAGTGAAGCTCCGCGTGGGTATCCGCACCAAGCTCGCGGGTGTGGAAGTCAAGGAAGACAACGTCACGACCACCGGTCAGAAGTCGACGGACCTGCGCGGCGTCGCCTGACGGCGAAGTTGCAAGACTTTAACTTAGCAAGGCCCCTAATTTGCGTTAGGGGCCTTGCGCATGTTTGGAAACCTCATCGCCGTCGCCATCTGGGTCGCGATCATCGCGCTGGCGGCGTTCGCGTGGGCGAAGGGCGGTAAGGCCGAACGGCTGGCCGCCCTGGCGGTGGTGATCGGCAGCGTCGGGGTCTCGGTGATCCACCTGCTGCTGCCGCCGGCGATTCAGCCGGTGATCCTGCTGATCGACGATGCGGCCCTGGCGGTGGTCTTCCTGCTGCTGGCCATGCGTTTCGTCAGCGCCTGGCTGGGCGTGGCGATGCTGCTGCAGGCGGTGCAGTTCAGCCTGCACGCCTACTATCTCGTGGCCGAGAAGGCGCACGACAACCTCTACAAGATGGTCAACAACATCAACACGATCGGGGTGCTGGCCTGCATCCTGCTGGGCACCGTCCTGGCCTGGCGCCGCAAGGCCCGCGCCGCAAAATAATTGCCGAGCGCGGACGATCGGTCGCGCCCAGCGGAATAAAATTCCAGAAAATGGCGCTTGCGTTCGCCGCGAAAACGGGGTTTTTCGCCGGCGGGCCACGCCCCCCCAACGGGGCGCAGTCCATCTGTAAGGATGGGAGACATCGCCATGACTACCCTCGCCAAGCCGGCAATCCGCCCGGCTCGCCCCGAGTTCTCTTCCGGCCCCTGCGCCAAGCGCCCAGGCTGGACCCCCGAAAATCTGAGGAACGCGGTCCTGGGCCGCTCGCACCGCTCCAAGCTGGGCAAGGCGCGCCTGAAGGCCGCCATCGACCAGACGCGCGACGTGCTCGAAGTGCCCGCCGACTTCCTGATCGGCATCGTCCCCGGTTCGGACACCGGCGCCGTCGAGATGGCGATGTGGTCGATGCTGGGCGCCCGCCCCGTGCAACTGCTGGCCTTCGAGTCCTTCGGCAAGGACTGGGTCACGGACGTCACCAAGCAACTGAAGCTGCCCGACGTCGAGGTGCTGAGCGCCCCGTACGGCGAGCTGCCCGACACCGCCAAGGTCGATCCGGCCAAGGACCTGGTCTTCACCTGGAACGGCACGACCTCGGGCGTGCGCGTGCCCAACGCCGACTTCATCTCGGACGACCGTGAAGGCATCACCATCTGCGACGCCACCAGCGCCGCCTTCGCCCAGGACCTCGACTGGACCAAGCTCGATGTCGTGACCTTCTCCTGGCAGAAGGCGCTAGGCGGCGAGGGCGCGCACGGGATCCTGATCCTGTCGCCGCGCGCCGTGGCCCGCCTGGAAAGCTACGTCCCGGCCTGGCCGATGCCCAAGCTGTTCCGCATGACCAAGAACGGCAAGGTCACGCTCGACCTGTTCGAGGGCGCGACGATCAACACCCCGTCGATGCTGTGCGTGGAAGACGCCCTGGACGCCCTGCAATGGGGCGCCTCGATCGGCGGCCTGCAGGCCATGCAGGGCCGCGCCGACCAGAACCTGAAGGTCCTGGCCGACTGGGTCGAAAAGACCGCCTGGGTCGACTTCCTGGCCGCCAGCCCGGAAATCCGCTCCAACACCTCGGTGTGCCTGAAGGTGGTCGACGCCGAGATCGCCGCCCTGCCGGCCGACGCCCAGGCCGACTTCGCCAAGAAGCTGGCCAGCCTGCTCGAGAAAGAGGGCGCGGCCCTCGACATCGGCGGCTACCGCGACGCTCCGGCCGGCCTGCGCATCTGGTGCGGCGCCACGGTCGAGGCCTCGGATCTCGAGGCCCTGACCCCGTGGCTCGACTGGGCCTTCTCGGAAACCAAGGCGGCGGTCCTGCAAGCGGCCTGACGCTGGTGTTCGCCGATCCCCTCACGCAGCGCCTGGCCGATTTCGTGATCGGCCTCGGCATCGACGTGAGGCCGGGCGAGCTCCCCGACGACACCTTCCTGCCGGGCGTGGACATCCGGTTCGGCGGGTTGGTGATCGACGAGAGCCGCCTGGCCCATCCCGGCGACATCCTGCACGAGGCCGGCCACATCGCCGTCACCGAGCCCGAAGGCCGCCAGGCCGAACGGCTCGAACCCTCCGACGGCGAGGAAATGGCCACGCTGGCCTGGTCCTGGGCGGCCCTGACCCATCTGGGTCTGGAGCCCGCCGTGGTCTTCCATCCGGAAGGCTACAAGGGCGAGGCGGCCTGGCTGGCCGAGACCTTCGCGTCGGGCGGCGCCATCGGCGTGCCGCTGCTCCAGTTCTACGGCCTCTCCCTCGAACCGCGACAGGCGGCCGAGCGCGGGGTCGCTCCCTTCCCGCACATGCTGCGCTGGCTTCGCTGAGCGCGGCTTTCAAGACAGACATCGCGGCCCGACCGGCCGCCACCGATCAAGGAACTCGCAACATGGCTCCTCGCGTCCTCATCGCCGACAAGCTCAGCCCCGCCGCCGTCGACATCTTCAAGAACCGCGGCGTCGACTTCGACATCAAGGTCGGCCTGTCTAAGGATGAACTGATCGCCGTCATCGGCGACTACGACGGCATCGCCATCCGCTCGGGCGCCAAGCTCGACAAGGACGTCATCGCCGCCGCCAACAAGCTGCAGGTCATCGCCCGCGCCGGCATTGGCGTCGACAACGTCGACATCCCGGCCGCCACCGCCAAGGGCGTGGTGGTGATGAACACCCCGTTCGGCAACTCGATCACCACGGCCGAGCACGCCATCGCCATGATGTTCGCCCTCGCTCGCCAGCTGCCGGCCGCCGACGCCAGCACCCAGGCGGGCAAGTGGGAAAAGAACCGCTTCATGGGCGTGGAGCTGTACGCCAAGACCCTGGGCCTGATCGGCGCCGGCAACATCGGCGGCATCGTCGCCGACCGCGCCTTGGGCCTGAAGATGAAGGTCGTCGCCTACGACCCCTTCCTGAGCCCTGAGCGCGCGATTGAAATGGGCGTCGAGAAGGTCGAGCTGGAAGAGCTGCTGGCCCGCGCCGACGTCATCACCCTGCACACCCCGCTGACCGACAAGACCCGCAACATCCTGTCGGCCGAAAACCTGGCCAAGACCAAGAAGGGCGTGCTGATCGTCAACTGCGCCCGCGGCGGCCTGGTCGACGAAGTGGCCCTGCGCAAGCTGCTGGACGACGGCCACGTGGGCGGCGCGGCCTTCGACGTGTTCGTCACCGAGCCGGCCAAGGAAAACCCGCTGTTCGGTTCGGACAAGGTGGTGGCCACCCCGCACCTGGGCGCCTCGACCTCGGAAGCCCAGGAGAACGTGGCCCTGCAGGTCGCCGAGCAGGTCAGCGACTACCTGCTGACCGGCGCCGTGACCAATGCGCTGAACAGCCCGTCGGTCAGCGCCGAGGAAGCCCCGAAGCTGAAGCCGTTCGTGGCCCTGGCCGAGAAGATCGGCGCCCTGGCCGGCCAGATGGTCGACTTCGGCATCAAGGCCATCGACATCGCCTTCGAGGGTGAAGTCGCCGCCCTGAACGTCAAGCCGCTGACCTCGGCGGCCCTGGCCGGCGTGCTGAAGCCGATGCTGGCCGAGATCAACATGGTTTCGGCCCCGGCCGTGGCCAAGGAGCGCGGCATCACCGTCTCAGAGAGCCGCCAGGAAAAGAGCCCGACCTACGACTCGCTGCTGCGCGTGACCATCACCACCGAGAAGGGCAAGCGCGTCTTCGCCGGCACGGTGATCGCCGGCGCCCCGCGCGTCGTCGAGGTCAAGGGCATGGAGCTGGACGCGGGCTTCTCGCCGGCCATGCTCTACATCAACAACCTGGACAAGCCGGGCTTCATCGGCGCGCTGGGCATGCTGCTGGGCGAAGCGGGCGTCAACATCGCCACCTTCAACCTGGGCCGCGTCTCGGCCGACGAGGACGCCATCGCCCTGGTCGGCGTCGACCAGGCCCCGAGCGAAGAGCTGCTGGCCAAGATCCAGGCCCTGCCGCACGTGAAGGAAGCCCGCGCGCTGACCTTCTGAGACTGATCGGACGGTGGATGGAAGGAGACTTCCATTCACCGTTTCATCCCCGTCTCTCCCAATTGCCTTCCTGGGCCTTGTGCCCAGGATCCATCGTTCAGCCGCTCAGACCTCGACAGGGCGAACTGGGTCTGAGCGGTCGCCGGCATGGGCCCTCGCCACAAGGGCGAGGGAGGCGGCGTGGTGGGCGGGGCGGTGATGAGCACGGCCGGGATGCGTTTCCAGACCACCCATCCGCGCCACGCGGATGCAGATCGCGTGCAGAGCGTGACAAGAATGGCCGCGCAGGCGTCGCCGCCATTTTCAAGCCCCAGGTGAGCGGCTAGGGCAGGGCTCGCCTCTCTCCAGGAGCCCTGATGTCCCGCAGCTTCAAGCGCAAGATCAACTGGCTGGCCTTCGCCGTGTTCGCGGCCGCCGCCGCCTACGCCTTCTGGAAGGCGGTCACGCCCGGCGACGACAGCGTCGGACTGATCCCGTGGGACAAGGCCAAGCACTTCATCGTCTTCTACGTCCTGGCCGTGCTGGGGTGCCTGGCCATGCCCAAGAGCCGGCTGTGGCGGATCGGGGCGGTGCTGGTGGCGTTCGGCGCGCTGATCGAGATCGTGCAGTACTTCGTGGGCCGCGACATGTCGTTCGGCGACCTCGTCGCCGACTTCTGCGGGGTGTCGGCGGCCTATGGCTACAGCGTGGTGGGGGCGATCCGCCGCAAGCTGCCGGCCCGCTGAGCTTGACCGTCGTTACGGGGGCGCTCACCACTGCGGCGTGAAACCGTTTCCGCCGCTCAAGACCGATTCCGACGACATGCTGCACCTGGACGCCCTGCGGGCGCTGGGGGCGGTGCTGATCGTCGTCTTCCACTTCAACCGGTTCATCAATATCGACGGCCGCTGGCAGGCGGTTGACGACACGGTCAAGAGCTTCAGCCTGCTCGTCGACCTGTTCTTCGTCATCTCCGGCTATGTGATCAGCGCCGTCTATACGGGCCGGATCCGCACGGTGTCGGACTTCCGCTGGTTCCTGCAGAAGCGGGTGGCGCGGCTGATGCCGCTGCACTGGCTGACCCTGGGCGTGTTCATCGTCATAGTGATCGCCGGCGTGCTGGGCCTGGTCAACGACCGCGACCCCAGCCGCTACGACCCCGCCTGCGTCGTGCCCAACCTCCTGAACCTGCAGGCCTTCGGCGTCTGCCGGGCCCAGACCTTCAACTTCGTCAGTTGGTCGATCAGCGCCGAGTGGGCGATGTACCTGATCCTGCCGATCCTGTTGTGGCTGGCGGGACGGGGGACGGCCTGGCTGACCCTGGCGACGACCGCGATCCTCGCGGTCCTGTTCGCGGTTCCGCTGTTCGTCCCCTCGGCCGCCCAGCCCTTCCACATGTGGACCGCCGACTTCGGGATCGCCCGCGCCGCGCCGGGCTTCATGATCGGCATGATCGCCTATGGGATCCGCTGGGCCCTGGGCCGGCTGCCGGGCGCGCGCTGGTGGTTCTTCGGATCGTGCGTCGCCTTCGTGGCCGGCGCGGCCGCGCAGCTGGACCGCAGCATCCTGCTCTTCGTCTGCTACGCCGTCGGCCTGCTGGGCGTGGCGGCCGACAACGCGCCGGTGAAGGCCGGCGCCGTCGTGCGCTGGCTGGCGCCGTGGGGGCAGCTGTCCTACTCGATCTACATGCTCCACCCGATCGTACTGAAGATCGCCCTGAACTGGGTGGGCCTGGGCATGCTGCACCTGACCGGCGACGTCATGCGCCTGTGGTGCCTGGCCTGGGGCCTGGTGCTGATCCCGGTGAGCTACGCGTCGCTGATGTATTTCGAGAAGCCGGCGCGGGATGCGATCGCAGGGTGGGGCAAGAAAAAGAAACCTCTCCCATAGGGAGAGGGAGGGG
Source organism: Caulobacter sp. GW821-FHT09B11 (assembly GCF_059418205.1). NCBI lineage: Bacteria > Pseudomonadati > Pseudomonadota > Alphaproteobacteria > Caulobacterales > Caulobacteraceae > Caulobacter > Caulobacter sp. GW821-FHT09B11. The sequence goes on from NZ_JBWKPK010000020.1 coordinate 16,004, forward strand.
TCCGCCGCGTAGCGGTGGGAGGGTGAGGGGTTACGAGGTTTGACGTCGTGCCGGCACGCCGTCTTCCGTCCCTAACCCCTCATCCGGCGCTTCGCGCCACCTTCTCCCTATGGGAGAAGGGGTTTTGATACGTGATCCACGAAGGCCGGGAGCGCGCTGATCGAGGCCAGCTCCACGTAGCGCGGATGGTTCTGCGGGGCCTCCGCCGCCTCGTGCGCCCAGACCAGCGGGTAGGGGATCAGCGCGCCCCAGGCCCCGGCTTCCAGGGCCGGCAGGATGTCGGAGCGCATCGAGTTGCCGGCCATCAACGCCTGCTCCGCCCCCGTGCCGTAGCGTTCGAACACCCGGCGGTAGGTCTCGGCGTTCTTTTCGGAGACGATCTCGACGGCGGCGAACAGGTCGCCCAGGCCCGAGGCGGCCAGCTTCTGCTCCTGGTGCAGGAGGTCGCCCTTGGTGATCAGGATCAGGCGGTAGCGCTTGGAGAGCTCGGCCAGGGCCTTTTCGACGCCGGGCAGGGGCTCGACCGGCTCGGTCAGCATTTCGCGGCCGACGGCCAGGATCTCGCGGATCACCCGGGTGGAGACCGCGCCGTCCGTCAGGTCCAGCGCGGTCTCGATCATCGACAGGGTGAAGCCCTTGGCCCCGTAGCCATAGACCCGAAGGTTCTTCTTCTCGGTCACGGCCAGCTGGGCGTTGATCCGCTCCTCGTCGCCGAATTCCGCCAGCAGTTCGACGAACCGCTGGTGCGACAGGCGGAACAGGGTCTCGCAGTGCCAGAGGGTGTCGTCGGCGTCGACGCCGACCGTGGTGATGAGGCTCATCTCCTCCGTCTACATCACCCCAGGGTTCGCTTGTAGAGGTCCAGCAGGTTGGCCCAGGCCGTTTCGGCGGCGGTCTCGTTGTAGACCTGGCTGCCCTTGACCGTCCAACCATGGGCGGCGCCGGTGAAGACCTCGACCTTGGCCGGGCGCTTGGCGGCGGCGAAGGCGGCCTTCAGCTTGTCCTTGGTGTCCGGCTCCTTCTGGTCGTCGTTGTCGGCGATCTCGATCAGGAATTCGGCGTGGGTCTTGGGGATCAGCAGGTGCGGGCTGGTCGGCTGGTCGGTGACCAGGCCCCCGCCGTGGAAGCTGGCGACGGCGGCGATGCGGCCCGGCGCGGCGGCGGCGGTGCGGAAGGCCAGCGGCCCGCCCATGCAGTAGCCCTGCACCCCGACCTTCTTGCCCTTGTCGGTCTCCTTCTGGGCGTCGAGGAAGGCGACATAGGCCAGGGCGTCCTTGTCGGTGCCCTCCGGGGTGACGGTGGCGCGCAGCGGCGTGATCTTGGCGCGGTCTTCGGGGTTGGCGAAGTTGAACGTCCCCTCGACCACCGGCGCCTTCTTGATGCGGTAATAGAGGTTGGGAACCAGCACGACATAGCCCTGGGCGGCCAGGCGGCGGCCCATGTCGCGGAACACGGGGCGCAGGCTCATGACGTCGGGCCAGATCAGCACGGCGGGCCATTTGCCCTTGCCGGCCGGCTTGAACAGCGCCGCGTCTGCCTCGCCATCGGGCGTCTTGATGACGACGTCGGTCTCCACGACCTTGTCGTCGGCGCGGGCGGCGGTGGCGGCAAGGCCGCCTGCCGCGGCCGTCATCAGGCCGAAGGCGCGGCGCGAGACGCGCGGATCATGGACCAGGCCTTGGTGGATGTCGTCGTCGCACATCGCGCGGGCTCCTTCGCAACTGAGAGGCGCCCGCACGGTGCACGACCAGAGCCCGAAGGCAATCGGCCGGACCCGTTTAAGTTCAGAAGCTGAGGATTACGAATAGCGCGCCGCTGGCCACGATGCCGGCGCTCAGCACCAGGCCGAGGGCCTGACCCGCCAGGCTCTGACCGACAAGGCGCGACCAGGCGATCTTCGACGCGCGCGGGGCGGCGACGGTGCGATCGTGGACGGCGACGGTCATGGCTCTGGTCTCCTCGTTTACGCCCAAGCTTGTGGGGCCTGACGAGTTAACGACCGTGAACCGCCGAACGATCCAGGCGTGCGACCGATTGAACCAGGGTGCGCCTAAAGGGCCACACCCCGGCCGTCCGGAGCGGGTCCGGGAGCGGGGCGAGGGGGCGGCTGGGGGCAGGCCGAGTGGGCCTTGTTGATCCGCCGCAGCGAGGCGGGAAAGCGGTGCAGCTTGCCGTCGGGCCGGATCGGCCGGGCGACTAGGTCGCCCTCGCAATTGGGGCAGACGCCGAGGAATCGGGCGTCGGCGCAATCGGCGCAGAAGGTGCACTCGAAGGTGCAGATGCGGGCCTGGTCGCTTTGGGGCGGCAGGTCGCGGTCGCAGCATTCGCAATTGGGGCGCAGTTCGAGCATGGGCCGTCCTCCCGTGTTCTTATGCGTTGAAGCCCCGCACCATAAGGGCTTGAGGGCTCCGCGCGCGAGGGGGCGTCTTCGTCGATCACGGTAATGTGGCGGGCGGGGCGGAAACGCGTGATCCAGGGGGTTGACCCCCCCTCCCAAGGTCCCTAAACACGCCGCCGTTTGCGCAGGCGGGCGGGGTTCTCCCCGGCCCGCCTTTTTGCGAAAATGACCATGCGTTCTGGAGGCGCTTTTCGAGATGTCCCAAGACCTTCTCCCCGGCGTTACTGGCGTTCTGGTCCTGGCTGACGGCACGGTGCTGCAAGGCGTCGGCTGCGGCGCGGTCGGCGATGCGGTCGGCGAGGTGTGCTTCAACACCGCCATGACCGGCTATCAGGAAATCCTGACCGACCCGTCCTACATGGCCCAGATCGTGGCCTTCACCTTCCCGCACGTCGGCAATGTCGGCACGAACGCCGAAGACGTCGAGCAGGTCACCGGCGTGGCCGAGACGGCCGCCCGCGGCGCGATCTTCCGCGACGTCCCGACCGATCCGGCCAACTGGCGCGCCAACAGCGACTTCGACGGTTGGATGCAGCGCCGCGGCGTCGTCGGCCTGGCCGGCGTCGACACCCGCGCCCTGACCCGCAAGATCCGCGAGACCGGCATGCCGCACGGCGTCATCGCCCACGCGCCGGACGGCAAGTTCGACCTGGAGGCCCTGAAGGCCAAGGCCCGCGACTGGTCGGGCGTAGTCGGCCTGGACCTGGCCAAGGACGCCTCGACCACCCAGACCTTCACCTGGGACGAGGGCCTGTGGTCGTGGCCGGCGGGCTACGCCAAGCTCGACAACCCGAAGTACGAAGTGGTCGTCATCGACTACGGCGTGAAGCGCAACATCCTGCGCGCCCTGGCCCATGTCGGCGCCCGCGCCACGGTGGTGCCGGCCAGCACCTCGGCCGAGGACATCCTGGCCCGCAATCCCGACGGCGTGCTGCTGTCCAACGGCCCGGGCGACCCGGCCGCGACCGGCCAATACGCCGTGCCGGAAATCCAGAAGCTGGTCGCCAGCGGCAAGCCGGTGTTCGGCATCTGCCTCGGCCACCAGATGCTGGCCCTGGCTCTCGGCGCCAAGACCGTGAAGATGGAACAGGGCCACCACGGCGCCAACCACCCGGTCAAGGACCTGACCACCGGCAAGGTCGAGATCGTCTCGATGAACCACGGCTTCACCGTGGACAGCGAAAGCCTGCCCGAGCCGGTGCAGGAGACCCACGTCTCGCTGTTCGACGGCACCAACGCCGGCATCGCCCTGAAGGACAAGCCGGTGTTCAGCGTCCAGCACCACCCGGAAGCCTCGCCCGGCCCGACCGACAGCCTCTACATCTTCGAGCGCTTCGCCGGCCTGATGGACAAGGCGAAGTAAACGAGGCGAAGCAAGAACAGGACGCCCCGCCGAAAGGCGGGGCGTTTTTCGTTTCGGCCTCCGCGACGTCGGCTGTCACGAAACCATCTCCCAGGGTTCACGCACCGCTTCGGCGACCCGTGTTAGCTTTTCGGCCGTTCCCCAATCCCCGCGAGGACGGCATGACGGCCTATGAACGCATCGGCGGCGAGGCCGCCGCCCAGTCGGTGATCTCCGACTTCTTCGTCCGCGCCCAGGCCGACGATCGCCTGAAGGACCTGTTCGGCGGCGAGATCGCCCCCGGCGCCCGCGCCTTCGTGGCCGCCGCCCTCGATCCGGACGCGGCCGAAGCCCGCGGCGACCAGGACCTGGCCTTCGTCTGGCTGGGCGCCAACAGCCTCGAGGACGACGAGCTCGACCTGGTCATCGGCCACCTGGCCGCCGGCCTGGAAGCGGCCGGGATCGACGACGAGATCATCGCCGACGTCGCCGACCAGATCGAGATCCTCCGCGACGAGTCGCTCGGTCCCGACGAGGACGAGTTCGACGACGAGGACGGCGACGAAGAGGGCGAAGTGGCGGCCTGACGCCTGCGAAGCCCCCTCCGGCCCTCCGGGCCACCTCCCCCAGAGGGGGAGGATTTCCTAAACGCCGTGCCTAGAAGATGCTCCCCCTCTGGGGGAGCTGTCGCGAAGCGACTGAGGGGGTCTTCTTCCCCTACGTCCCAAACTGCGTGAACGGCACCTTGTTGAACAGCTCCCGCTCGCCGCCGCGCGGGTCATCCTGCATGCGGGTGGCGTCGTCGAACACCAGGGTCTGGCGGCGGGGCAAGGTGTAGGGCTCCCACTTCGGAATGGCCGCGCAGTTGGGATCGCCCGTGCGGGCGAAGGCGACGAAGGCGTCCATCATGGTGTTGGACATCGCCTCGCTGCGCGGGCCGGTCCCGACGATCGAGCCCTTGGCGTCCAGCGTGCCGAAGACCAGGCCGATGTCGATCGTGTGGGGCGCCCCCCAGACGCCGCCGTCCTTGGGCGACTTCCAGTCGACCTGGTAGACCCAGGCCGGCGCGCGGGTCGGGGCGCGGGCCTCGGCCTGCAGGATCGCCGCCTTCCAGGAGCGGCCGGCGGTCGAGGCGGCGAAATAGACGTCCGACGGCGAATAGGCCGGATACATCTTGCGATAGGCCGCCACCACCGTGGCCGGGTCGATGTCGATGCGGGCGTTGAACTGGCCGGGCAGCTTCTCGACCACCTGCTCCCAGGTCATGTCGAACACCTTGCGGTCCCAGCCGGCGAAGCCGCGCGTCTCGTCATGGGTATTGCCGCAGATCAGCGGCACGTCGAGGCCTTGGGTGGCGGCGTCGGGGAAGAACGGGTGGCGGGTCAGCGACCGCTCGTCGAGCACCGGGCCCATGTAGACGCCGCCCGAACCGGCGACCGGATCGACAGCCTTCAGGCCGTTCAGCAGCTGGTCGGCGGGCAGGGCGCGCAGGGCCGCCAGGTCGCTGATCCCCAGCTTGTCGAGGAACAGCTTGGCCCGCTTGGTGGCGTTGAACGGGCCGCCGGCGGTGACCTGCTGGCCGCTCATGGTGACGGCGCGGTGGAACAGGCCCTTGGCGGCCGGCATGGCCAGCAGGGTGGCGATCTTGGCCCCGCCGCCCGATTGGCCGAACAGCATCACCCGATCCGGATCGCCGCCGAACTGCGCGATGTTGTCCCGCACCCATTGCAGGGCGAGCACCAGGTCCAGCTGGCCGACATTGCCGCTGTCGGCGACGCTGGGATCGTCGAACAGGCGGGCCAGATAGAGATAGCCGAAGGCGTTGAGGCGGTGGTTGACGGTCACCACCACCACGTCGCCGCGCCTGGCCAGCTTGGTCCCGTCATACCAGGGGCTGCCGCCCGAGCCGCCATTGTAGGCGCCGCCGTGGATGTAGAACATCACCGGCCGCTTGCCGCCGTCGGCGAGGCCGGCCTTCGAGGCCTTGGCGGGGGTCCAGACGTTGAGGAACAGGCAGTCCTCGGAAAGGGTCTCGCCGTCCTCGCCCTTGCCGGTCTGCATTGAGGCCGCGCCATAGGCCAGGGCGTCGGCGACGCCGGTCCAGGGCTGGGGTTTGCGGGGCGGGGAAAAGCGGTTGGTCCCGCCGGTGTCGGCGCCGTAGCGCAGGCCCTTGAACACGTGGACGCCGTCGGCGGTGGTCGCGCCTCGCACCTTGCCGGCGGCTGTGGTCACGATCGGCGAGCGGGCGGGGGCCGAGGGCTTGGCCTGAGCGGGAAGGGCTCCGGCGGCGGCCGCCGCGCCGGCGGCCAGCAGCAGGCTGCGACGATCCATCTTGGTCTTCCTCCGGCGCTTCTGACGAGCTTGCCGCAAGGGCTAGCACGAAACATGACACCGGTATCAATCCATTTTACGCGTGACTCCGCACGAAAGCCGCGGTCGAGGGGAGGGCGTAGGCCGAAGCCTACGAACTGCGCGCCTCCTCGCCCAGGAACCGCACCTTGGCGCCCTTCTCCACCGCCGCGCCCAACTGCTCGGCGTCCCAGTTGGTCAGGCGCACGCAGCCGTGCGAGGCGCGCTTGTTGACCAGCTTGGGATCGGGCGTGCCGTGGATGCCGTAGGTGTCCTTGGTCAGGTCGATCCAGGTCGAGCCGACGGGGTTGTTCGGTCCGGCCTTGATGGTCAGCTTGCCCTTGGGCTTGCCGAAGGTCAGGCGCGAGGGATCGTAGGTGTAGGTCGGCCGAGGCGCGATCGTGCGCACCGCCCATTCGCCGCTGGGGGCCGGGCGCTCGGTGCTGCCCACCGTGGCCGGATAGACCGCCAGCAGGTTGTCCTGGCCGTCATAGGCCCGCACCTGGCCGATCGCCTTGTCGATGTCGATGCGCGTCACCTTGGCCGGCAACTCGCGCGGGCCCAGGGCGGCCACGGCGATGCGGGTCCCGGCCTTGGCGAAGTCGGCGCCGGGGTTGAGGGCCTGCAGCAGGGCCTCGTCCATGTGGAAGCGCTCGGCCAGGGCCTCCAGCGGGCCGGTGTAGGAAAGCGCCGGCAGCTTGGCCATCGCCTCGTAGTCGTCCTTGGGGATCGTCTTGGCGTAGGGGCCGGCGGCGTCCTCTTCGGTGATCACGTAGTCGGTCAGCACCTGGCCGCCGTCGGCCTCGATCAACGCCTTCCACAGGTCGGGCGTCACCTCGCCGTCGACCGTGAGGCCCTGCGCCTGCTGGAAGGCCTCGATGGCCAGCTTCAGGTTCGTGCCGGTCACGCCGTCGATGGAGCCTGGCGAAAAGCGGGCGCGGTCGAGCAGCACCTGCACCCGCACCAGCGAGGGCGCGATCGTCGAGGGATCGGCCGGCGGCGCGGTCTGCGGGCCGGCCGCCTCGACGGCCTGGGCCAAGGGTGAGCGGCCAGGCTGGGCCGGCGCGGCCTTGGGGGCCTGCGCGGCGGCAGGAGGAGGCGGCGTCTCGGCCTTCTGCTCTCCGCGCGAGCAGGCGGCCGCCGCCAGGACGCATCCGGCCAGCAGGGCCGCGAGACGAAGGGTCGAAGGCATCGCATACTCCACGCAACGAGGAACGTCTTGCAGGTCTCAAGCCTTGAGCCATGGCGAAGTTCCGGAGGCGGTGCGCTTGGCGGCTCGATGGCGAAGGGGGACGAGGGAACGGCGTCGCGGTCGGCGGCTGGGCTCGATCCTGCTCGTCCTGCTGCTGACGGGCTGCGTGGCCGGGGCCGGATGGCTGTTCTGGCCGACGGCCGCGCCGCCGCCCGAGACGCCGACCGGCGACGGCGCCGACGAGCCTGTCGCCGCCGCCCCGCAATACGTGCCGTCCAACGACCCGCCGGCCGCGCCGCTGGCGCCGCTGCCGCTGGACGAGACCTGCGAGGGCTCCGCGCCGTCCGGCGCGGCCCAGGCCAACGCCGACAGTCTCAATACCCTCTCCTGGGCGCCGTTCGGCCGGCAGGAGGTCGGCTGGACGATCTACGCCCCGCGCATCGGCGCCGAGCTGGCCACCGCCTGCGGCCCCGGTACGACCCGCTTCGCCGGGGCCCTGGCCGGCTGGCAGGCGGCCCATCGCCTGCCGCCCACCGGCGTGCTCGACCCGGCGACCTTCGACGTCATGAAGACCCGCTGGACCCTGGCCCGGCCCTTCGCCGCCATCAACGCCCGCGGCGAATGCCCCAACGCGCCCGCACAGTCAGGCCTCTCGGCCGCCCGTTCCGACGAGGTCTATGGGAGCAAGCCGGCCTATCTGCGCCCCGGCGCGCTGGACGCCTATCGCCGGCTGGTCGAGGCCGCGCGCAAGGACGGCGTGGTCTCGGCCCGCGATCCGCGCGTGCTGACCATCTTCTCGAGCTTCCGCGATCCGGCCGCCGACGCCGCCCGCTGCGCCCGCGACAACAACTGCCAGGGCGTCAGCCGCACGATCTGCTCGGCCCACCGCACGGGCCTGGCGCTCGACCTCTTCGTCGCCGCCGCGCCGGGCTACGGCCCCGACTCCAGCGCCGACGACAACCGCCGCTTCATGGCCCGGTCGGACGTCTATCGCTGGCTGGTGGTCAACGCCGGCCGCTTCGGCTTCGTCAACTACGTGTTCGAGCCCTGGCACTGGGAATGGACGGGCGAGCCGCCGCTGCCTGGCGTGCCGATCTCAAGCCTGCCTCAAGAAGGATCACAACCTCTCGATCAGTCGCCGCCCGCGCCTCAACCCGGCCAGAAACCGTTCCTACATAAGAATCCATGAGGTTCACGGACATCCTTCGCCGGCGGGACATTCTGGCCAGCCTTTCCGCCCTGGCCGCGACCCCCGCCCTGGCCGCGCCGCGCATGGTCGCTCCGCCGCGCCCTCCGATCGTGACCGTGCTGGGAGACTCCATCACCGCCGGCCTCGGCGTGCGCCCCGGCGAGGCGATGCCGGCCCGTCTGCAAGCGGCCCTGGCCGCGCGCGGCGTGAGCGTCCAGGTACGCGCCGCCGGCCGCAACGGCGACACCAGCGCCGGAGGTCTTTCCCGCCTCGAAGGGGCGCTCGGAACCGACACCGCCCTCTGCGTCGTGGCCCTGGGCGGCAACGACCTGCTGCAGGGCCTGCGCCCCGAGGCGACGCGAGCCAACCTGCGCGCCATCCTCACCCGCCTGCGCGAGCGGCGCATCCCCGCCGTCCTGGCCGGCATCAACGCGCCGGCCCTGCTGGGCGCCGACTACGCCCGCCGCTTCAACGCCGTCTATACCGACCTGGCTCGGGATTTCGCCGTCCCCCTGTTGCCCAACCTCCTGGCCGGCGTCGGCGGCTCGCGCCGCTACATGCAGAGCGACGGCATCCACCCGAATGCGGAAGGGGCGCGGATGATCGCCGCCAACCTGGCGCCGGTGGTGGCGCAGGCCCTGGCGCGGGGGACGCAGGTGGCGGTGCGCTGACCCCCTCAGTCGGCTTCGCCGACAGCTCCCCCAGAGGGGGAGCATCTTGGCGCTCAGATCCTCCCCCTCTGGGGGAGGTGGCCCGGAGGGCCGGAGGGGGTCGCCGTCAGGCGATCAGACAAAGAACTCCACCGCCAGCAGCACCACCCCGGCGATCCACGCCGTCTCCACGACCATCAGCGCCACCGGCCGCCAGCCGGCCGTCATCACGTCCTTGAACGAGGTCTTCATCCCAAGGCCGGCGATGGCCGTGACCAGGCACCAGCGGCTGATCTCGGCGGCGCCGTCGACGGCGAGCTTCGGCAGCCAGCCCAGGCTGTTCACCGCTACCAGCGCCGCGAAGGCCACAAGGAACAGCGGCAGTTGCGGCCTGGCGCCCGTCCCGCCGCCCGGCAGCAGACGCGCCGCCAGGAAGGCGATGGTGAACACCACCGGCAGCAGCATCGACACCCGCAGCAGCTTTACATAGGTCGCCACGTCGCCGGTGTGGGGCGAGATCATGTAGCCGGCCCCGACCACCTGGGCGACGTCGTGGATCGTGCCGCCCAGGAACACCCCGGCCTTGGTCTGGTCCAGGTGCAGGGCCGCCGTCAGCAGCGGATAAGTGATCATGGCGATGGTCGACAGGGCCGTGACCACCACCACCGTCAGGATGGTGTCGCGCTCGCCGTCCTTGTCGCGCGGCAGCACCGAGGCGATGGCCAGGGCCGCCGAGGCCCCGCAGATGCCGACCGCGCCGCCCGACAGCACCCCGAAGCCCTGCCGCAGCCCCATCCGCTTGGACAGGAACGCCCCCAGCAGGATGGTCGAGACCACCGCCACGATCACCGTGACGATCGGGGTCAGGCCGAGACTCAGGATCTGCCCCGCCGTGATCCGCGCGCCCAGCAGGGCGACCCCGAACCGCAGTATGGCCTTGGACGAGAACTCGATGCCCGGGATGCAGCGGCCTTCCTGGTGCAGGAAGTGGAAGGTCATCCCCAGCAGCAGCGAGAACAGCATCACCGGCGCGCCGTAGTGCTGGGCCAGCCAGGTCGAGGCCAGGGCGATGGTCCCGGCCACCAGCACGCCGGGATAGAGCTTGATCAGCGCCGCCTGGCCGGGGAACCGCGCCTTGGTCCCGGCGGGCGCGGGCTCGGGGCGCGACAGGCCCTCCATGCCTTCCAAGGATTGGAAAAGCGCCCGCGCGGCGGCCGCGTCGGTGTCGAGATCGGAATTCATCGCCAGGCCCTTTGACGAGTCGCCATGCCGACGACGCCTTTCGTCTGGGCTCTGACGGCCGGGATGGCAAGATCAACCCGTCCTTCTCCCCTTGCGGGAGAAGGTGTCGCCGAAAGGCGACGGATGAGGGGTCTCTCAAATGGAAGAGGCTTCCTCCCAGCCCGTCCGCTGTACGCGCTTTGAGTTTTGAGAGACCCCTCACCCGACCCCCGCCTTCGCGGGGGCCACCCTCTCCCGCAAGGGGAGAGGGATCAGCTGCGCTTCATCGCCGCCAACGCCGAGATGTACGCCTCCATCAACCGCACCAGCTCGTCCTCCAGGGCCTGCGGATCCAGCGCCAGGCCCGGCTCAGCCGCCGCCGCGCGCAGCAGGCCGACGGCGGCGTGGGTCAGGACGAAGGCCGACTCCGGCGTCAGGTCGATCTGCAGCCGGGCCTTGCCTGCGATGGAGGCGAGGAAGGCCTGGTGGTGCGTCTCCAGCACCGCGTCGCCACGATGGAACATGGCCCCCAGCAGCGCCTGGCGCGTGGCCGGCGAGCCCTCGAAGCCGTTCATCAGCGCCCGCACGATCGGCCGCACGCTGCCCAGGTCCGGCTGAGCGATCAGGGTCTGGGCAATCGCGTCGCGCACGGCGCTGGTCCGCCGCTGGGCCAGGGCCGCCAGGATGTCCTGCTTGTCGGCGAAGTACTGGTAGACCGTGCCGACGCTCACCCCCGCCCGCTCGGCCACGTGATTGGTGGTCAGCCGCTCGGGTCCGCCGCTCTCCAGAAGCTGAAAGGCCGCGTCGAGAATGGCGTCCACCGTGGCCTGGGCGCGACCCTGGCTCGGCGCTCTGCGTTGTTTTTCAGCCACTTGCCGACCCTCTCCACGCGTCCGCCACGCCTGAAGACAAGGCGAGTAGGAACATGAGCAATGCTTACATACGCTTGAGGCCGAGAACAGGTCTGTCCCCCGTGGCGGACTGGAAGGAGCCCAGATGATCCGTCCCATCGAAGACGTCCGCGCCCGCGTCGCCTCGCAGAAGACCCGCCTGCCGGGCTTCTACGGCCAGATCGACTTCGACCGCACGCCCGAGCGATTCACCGAGGATCCGGCCTTCGCCGTCGCCCGTGACCGCAACCCGCTCGGCGTCAGCGTCACCCAGGACGATCTCGACCGCGTGCGCGCCTACACCATGCTGGGCGACATCGTCGCCGACGCCTATGCCGCCCTGATCCCGCAGTACGGCTTTCGCCGGCTGATCGACATGCTGACCACCGCCTGCGACCAGGGGATCGAGGCCGTGAGCGACGCGCCGCCCGAACTGGTCGCCTTCGTCGCCGAGATGGCCGCCACGCCCGACTGGATCGACATGGACCTGGTGCGCGAGGGCCAGCGCCTGGAGCGCAACGCCGCCGCCTTCCTCGCCCCCTTCGCCATCCGCGGGGCGTTCGTGGCCACCTTCCTCAACAAGTACTCGGCCCTGCCCATGGCCCTGACCGGCACGCTCGGCGCCGAGACCGCCGCCAAGCGGGTCAACGAGACGGCCGCCTTCTTCGCCACCACGATCCTGCCCGGCGCGCTGGAGCCGCACGGCGAAGGCTTCAAGGCTGCGGCCATGGTGCGGCTGATGCACTCGATGGTGCGCTTCAACGCCCTGCGCTCGGGCCGCTGGAACTCGGAAGTCTACGGCGTGCCGATCCCGCAGGTCGACCAGATGCCGGCCGGCCTGATCCCGGTGTTCCTGATGTCGTTCCAGATGCTGCGGAAGGGCCGTCGCCAGTTCACCCCGGCCGAGCGGGCCAAGGTCGAGCTCAGCCGCTACCGCTGCTTCCTGCTGGGCCTGCCGCAGGACCTGCTGGCCGACACGCCCGAGGGCGTGGTGCGGATGATGACGGCCCGCGACAGCACCCTGCGCCGGGGCTTCGACGACGAGACCTGCGGCGCCCTGATCCGCGCCACCCTGGGCGCCTACCTGCCGCCCGACGAGAGCCCGGCCAACCGGCTGCACGACCGCATCGAGCGCCGTTTCGCCAAGGCCTTCTTCCTGCGCCACTTCCTGCGCGGCGACCGCAAGCGCGCGGCGAGCATGGGGATCGAGGTGGGACCGGCCGACGAGGTGGTGTTCGTGATCGTGGCCCTGCTGGTCACCCTGCAGATGAAGGCCTTCGAACTGGCGGATCACGTGCCGGGGGTGAGGGAGCTGGCTGACGCGGCGCTGGTGCGGCGGATGCGGGCCCTGCTCAAGCGTTACGGCCACGCCGAGTTCACGACCGATGCGGCGAACTACCGGCCGACCAATGCGCGGGCGGCGGCGGCCTGACCGCTGCGCGGCCCCCTCAGTCGCTCCGCGACAGCTCCCCCAGAGGGGGAGCATCTGCTCGGACTAGATCCTCCCCCTCTGGGGGAGGTGGCCCGGAGGGCCGGAGGGGGGACGTTTTCAGCCGCCGAGGCGCTGTCCGTCTCTCCCCCCACCGATCGCTACGCGATCGCCTCCCCCATAGGGGGAGGTTCTCAATCGGCGTCGTCGAAGTCCTCTTCGCCCGCCGTCTCCTCGTCGCCGGTCAGCGCGGTGTCCAGGCTGTCGATGATCTCGTCCATCTGCTCGGAGGTGATCGACACGTAGATGGCGTCGCCGCCGACGGCCGAGACCAGCAGGCGGTAGCCGTCTTCGGTTTCCTGCAGGGAGAAGGTTTCCAGGGGCTGCAGCTTGGCCATCGAGGCGTCTTTCGTCAGGGAGATCCGAAGCCCGCCGATGTAGTCGCCCGCCCGCCGCGTTTCAACGGACGTCTTTCAAGGTTCCTCGCCGCAGCAGGGCGATGTGGCAGGCGATCAGCACCTCGCGCTCGACCCACGGGAAGTCGGCGCGGGCGATCAGCAGCGAAACCAGGCCGTGCAGGCCCGCCCACAGGGTCTGGGTCATGCGCTGGACGTCGTCGTCATGGGTGAGGCCCGCGTCGCGCATCTCGGCCACGATTTCCGCGAAGCGCTGGAAGGCCCCGATGCCCGCCATCATCGGGCGGTCGCCGACCCGCTCCTTGTAGGAGCCGTCCAGGCCCTTCTCGACCATGAAGGCCACGCGATAGGCGTCGGGCTCCTCGAGGCCGAAATCGACATAGACCCGCAGGGCGCGCTCGAAGCATTCGGCCGTGGGCTTGAAGCTGGCCCGGGCCTCTTCCATCCGCGACACCAGGGTGGCGAAGGCCCGCACGCACAGCTCGGCGGTGATGTCGTCCTTGGTGGCGAAATAGGCGTAGAGGGCCGGCTGCGAGACGCCCGTGGCCTCGGCGATCTGGCGGGTCGAGACCGCGTGCAGGCCCTTCTCGCTGAACAGGCGCAGGGCCGCGTCGAGGATCTCCTCGCGTCGTTCGGCGCCCTGTCCCTTGGGTTTGCGGGGGGAACGGATCTTCGGCGCGGTCATCGTCCCTCCTTTCCGCAGCGGGGCCGGCTTGACAACCCACAATAATCGATCAGTGATTACTTATCACTGATCGACGATGGGGGCGAGGGCATGGACGGGGCGCGTGCTGGATATGGAGGCGTCGTCCTGCTCACGGCGCTGGCGACGGCGTCGGCTCTCGCCCTGGCGGCCTGCGGCGGCAAGACGGCCGCGCCCGAGGCCGCGCCGCCGCCCGCGGTCGAGGCCGTCAGCGTCGGCGCGCCCGGCGCGGCGTCGGACCTCACCGCCTCCGGAACCCTGGAGCGCCGCCGCGAGATGGCGCTGTCGTTCCGCATCCCCGGCGTCCTGACCCGCGTGGCGGTCGAGGCCGGCGACAGCATCGCCGCCGGCCAGACCCTGGCCAGCATCGATCCGGCCGGGGTCGACGCCCGCCAGATCCAGGCGAGCGCCGACCTGGAGCGCGCCCGCCGAGACGCCGAGCGGGCCCGCAAGCTCTACGCCTCCGGCTATGTCGCCAAGGCCCGGCTGGACGACGCCGAAAGCGCGCTGAAGGCGGCCCAGGCGGCCAACGCCGGCGCGGCCTTCGACCGGCGCTGGGCGCGGCTGGCCTCTCCCGTCTCGGGCGTCGTCCTGGCCCGCGCGGCCCAGGCCGGCGAGGTGGTGGCGGCCGGCCAGACGGTGCTGACCGTCGCCGATCTCTCCAGCCCGCTGGTGCTGCGCCTGCCGCTGCCGGCGCGCGACGCCGCGCGGGTTCGGGTCGGCTCCAGCGCCGCCGTCACCGCCGACGCCTTGCCCGGCCAGACCCTCAACGGCGTGGTCACCCGCCTGGGCCAGGCCGCCGACGCCCGCACCGGCGCGGTCACGGTCGAGATCGAGGTCGAGGCCCGCCCTGAGCTCAAGAGCGGCCAGATCGCCTCGGCCCGCCTCAGCGCGCCGGCCGCCGACGCCTCGGCCCGCGCCGCCTTCGCCCGCATTCCTGCCGAGGCCCTGCTGGAGGCCTCGGGCGACAAGGCCGCCGTGCTGCGCCTCGACGGAACCACCGCCCGTCGCACGCCCGTGCGGTTCGGCGGCTTCGACGGCGACGACGCCCTGGTCGCGGGCCTGTCCCCCGGCAGCCGGGTGATCACGGCCGGCGCCGGCTTCGTCTCCGACGGGGAAAAGGTCAGCGTGGTGGATCCGCGCGCGCTCGCCGCCCCGACCCGCAAGGTCGCGGCCCAATGAACCTGAACCTCGCCGCCTTCGCCGTCCGGCGCTGGCAGTTCACCATCGTCGTCTTCGGCCTGCTGGTGATGCTGGGCGTCAACGCCCTGATGACCGTGCCCCGGTCCGAGGACCCGCACTTCCCGATCCCCATCGTGCTGATCCGCGCCGTCCTGCCCGGCGCCGAGCCGGCCGAGATGGAGCAACTGGTCGCCGACCCGATCGAGACGGCGGTCTATGGCCTGGACAGCATCGACAAGGTCGAGAGCACCAGCCTCGACGGCGCGGCGGTGGTCCGCGTGTTCTTCACCTGGGACGTCGATCCCGAGCGCAAGTTCGACCAGGTGGTGCGCGAGGTGAACGCCATCCGCGGCAGCCTGCCCGCCGGCCTGCAACGGCTGGACATCGAGCGGGTGCGCACCACCGAGGTGGCCATCGTCCAGGTGGCCCTGGTCAGCGACAGCCTGCCGATGCGCCGGCTGGAGAAGGCCGCAGACCGCCTGTCCGAGCGCCTCGACCGGGTGCCCGGCGTGCGCCAGACCCGCTATTACGGCGCCCCGGCCTCTGAAGTGCGGGTGTCGCTCGATCTGGCTCGGCTGGCCGCGCTGAAGCTGCCGGCCTCGGCCGTCGCCGACGCCCTGAAGTCGGCCGGAATCGAGGCTCCGATCGGCGCGGTGCAGGCCGGCGGCCGCCGCTTCAACGTCAAGTCCGGCGGGGCCTTCCGCTCGCTGGACACGGTCAAGGACACCCCCGTCCGCTCGCTCGGCGGCCAGGTGGTGCGGGTGCGCGACGTCGCCGACGTCGTCTGGGCCCAGGAGGAGCCGACCCATCTGGCCCGCTTCGACGGCAAGCGCGCGGTCTTCGTCGCCGTCACCCAGAAGGACGGCCAGGACGTCGGCCGGATCACCAAATCGGTCGAGAAGGTGCTGGCCGACTACGAGAAGGTGCTGCCGGCCGGGGTGAAGCTGGAGCGCGGCTTCGTCCAGGCCCACAATGTCGATCACCGCCTGAAGAACCTGTTCCGCGACTTCGCCGTCGCCCTCGTCTTGGTGCTGATCACCCTGCTGCCGCTGGGACCGCGCGCGGGCCTGGTGGTGATGGTGTCGATCCCGCTGTCCCTGCTGATCGGCCTGTCGCTGATTCAGGCCTTCGGCTTCACCCTGAACCAGCTGACCATCGCCGGCTTCGTGCTGGCCCTGGGCCTGCTGGTGGACGACAGCATCGTCATCACCGAGAACATCGCCCGCAGAATTCGGGAAGGCGAGGAGCGCACGGCCGCGGCGATCAACGGCTCGGGCCAGATCGCCCTGGCGGTGATCGGCTGCACCGCCACCCTGATGCTGGCCTTCCTGCCGCTGATGGCCCTGCCGGCCGGCTCGGGGGCCTATATCCGCTCGCTGCCGGTGACGGTGCTGTGCACGGTGGGCGCGTCGCTGTTCGTGTCGCTGACCATCATCCCGTTCCTGGCCAGCCGGGTGCTGGACAAGCATTCCGATCCCGAGGGCAACCGCCTGCTGCAGGCGGTCAACGGCGTGATCCACACCGTCTATCGGCCCGTGCTGCACCGGGCTCTGGCCCGGCCATGGCTGGCGCTGGCCATCATGCTGGCCCTCTGCGCCACGGCCGTGCCGATGCTGAAGGCGGCCGGCTCCAGCCTGTTCCCCGCCGCCGAGACGCCGCAGTTCCTGGTGCGGGTGGTCACGCCCGACGGCTCGTCCCTGGCCCGCACCGACGCGGCCCTGCGCTATGTCGACCAGCGCCTCTCGCGCGAGCCCGAGGTCGTCTGGCGCGCCGCCAACCTGGGCCGCGGCAATCCGCAGGTGTTCTACAACCAGTCCCAGCGCGAGAGCGCGGTGACCTACGCCGAGATGTTCGCCAGCCTGAAGGCCTGGGAGCCGGGCAAAAGCGAGGCGCTGCTCGACCGCCTGCGCGCCGACTTCGCCAGGTATCCGGGGGCGCGGATCAGCGTCGAAGTGTTCGAGAACGGGCCGCCGATCGAGGCCCCGGTCGCCGTCCGCGTCACCGGCCGCGACCTGGGCGTGCTCAAAGCCCTGGCCGCCCGGGCCGAGGCGATCCTCAAGAGCACGCCGGGCACGCGCGACGTCGGCAACCCCGTGCGCCTGGACCGCACCGACCTCGACCTCGGGGTCGACGAGGCCAAGGCCGCCGCCCTGGGCGTGCCGGCCGGCGCGGCCCGCCGCGTGGCGCGCCTGGCGCTCTCCGGCGAGGAGACCGCCCGCTTCCGCGACGCCGACGGCGACGACTATGCGGTCAAGGTGCGCCTGCCGATGGAGGCCGTCGACGGCGCCGACCGCAACGCCCTGTCGGCCCTGTCCGGCGTCTATGTGCCCACCGCCGACGGCGAGGCCGCGCCGCTGTCGGCGATCGCCTCGCCGAACCTGAAGTCCAGCCCCGCCCGCATCGACCGTTTCGACCGCGAACGCACGGTGACGGTCACCGCCTTCGTCCGCACCGGCTACCTGACCGACACCGTGACGAAGGACGTGCTGGCCAGGCTCCAGAAGGAGCTGCCCATGCCGCCCGGCTACGCCCTGAGCCTGGGCGGCCAGGCCGAGGCGCAGTCGGAAAGCTTCGCCGGCCTCGGCGCGGCGGTGATGGTGGCTGTGTTCGGGATCCTGGCGGTGCTCGTCCTGGAGTTCCGCAAGTTCAAGACCGCCCTGGTCGTGGCCGGGATCATCCCGTTCGGGGTGTTCGGCGCCGCGGCGGCCCTGTGGCTGACCGGCAATTCGCTGTCGTTCACCGCCACCATCGGCCTGATCGCCCTCATCGGCATCGAGATCAAGAACTCGATCCTGCTGGTCGACTTCACCGAGCAGCTGCGCCGCGACGGCATGAGCCTGCACGACGCCATCGAGAAGGCCGGCGAGGTGCGCTTCCTGCCCGTGCTGCTGACCTCGGCCACGGCGATCGGCGGGCTGATGCCGCTGGCCCTGGAACGCTCGGGTCTCTACTCGCCCCTGGCGATCGCCATCATCGGCGGGCTTGTGACCTCGACCGTGCTGTCGCGGGTGGCGACGCCGGTGATGTACTGGCTGACGGCGCGCGGGGAGGAGAGGGCGGCGGCGGCCTAGATCCCGAGGGCGGGGGCGACTGCGTTGTTGCGTCGCAGCATTCGGCCTTGATTTGACAACGTTGTCATCCTATATCGCCGGCGTCGGGGCAATTCGGCCCTGGCGACGAAGATGACTGGATTTCCCATGCTGAGCCTGATCGCCCTGGCCGTTTCGGCCTATAAGAACCGCGCCGTCCTCTGATTTCGGCTGCGTAAGCGCCTCTTTTGGGGCGTCCTAGGAAATGGCCCGCGCGCTCCGGCACGCGGGCCTTTCTTTTGTTTGCGGTGCAGCAAGCAGCATGTCGAACGATGATGCTTGCATAACGAGACTTACGGTCTAAGCTTCCCTGGCCAGCCTGGGGAGGACGGCATGAAAGTCGCTCGACAGCCCGCGGTCCGCACATCGCTGCGACCCACCGATCATCCGTACATGACCGGCGCCTGGACGCCGCAGCACGAGGAGCTCGACGCCGAGGACCTGGTGGTGCTGGAGGGCGCGATCCCGCTCGAACTGGACGGGGTCTATCTGCGCAACACCGAGAACCCGGTGCATGATCCGCTGGGCCGCTACCACCCGTTCGACGGCGACGGCATGGTGCACCAGATCGACTTCCGGGGCGGCAAGGCGCGGTATCGCAACCGCTTCATCCGCACGCGCGGCTTCGAGGCCGAGCAGGAGGCGGGGCAGAGCCTGTGGGGCGGGCTGGCCGACGGTCCGGGAACCTCGCTGCGGCCGGGCTTCGGCGCTCATGGGGGCCTGAAGGACAGCGCCAGCACCGACATCGTCGTCCATGCCGGCGAGGCGATCGCCACCTTCTACCAGTGCGGCGAAGCCTATCGGCTGGACCCCCTGACGCTGGAGACCCTGGGTCCGGCGCCGTGGGCGCCGATCGACGGGGTCTCGGCCCACGCCAAGGTCGATCCGGCGACCGGCGAGCTGTTGTTCTTCAACTACTCCAAGCACGCGCCCTACATGCACTACGGCGTGGTCGATCGGAGCGGGCGGCGGACGCTGTACCAGCCCGTGCCGCTGCCGGGGCCGCGCCTGCCGCACGACATGGCGTTCAGCGAGAACTGGGCGATATTCAACGACCTGCCGGTGTTCTGGGACGCGGGGCTGCTGGAGCGGGGCATCCACGCGGTGCGGCTGCACAAGGGCGTGCCGTCGCGCTTTGCTCTGGTGCCGCGCCAGGGCGGCGAGCCGCGCTGGTTCGAGGCCGCGCCGACCTATGTGCTGCACTTCCTAAACGCCTACGAGGAGGGCGACGAGGTGGTGGTCGACGGCTATTTCCAGGAGAATCCGACGCCCCGTCCGCTGGCCGACGCGCCCGAGCAGTACGCCCACCTGATGGCCTATCTCGACGAGCACAGCTTCCGGCCCAAGCTCCATCGCTGGCGGTTCAACCTGGCGACGGGCGAGACCGTCGAGCAGCGGCTTGACGATCGGGTGCTTGAGTTCGGCATGTTCAACCAGGCCTTCGCCGGCAAGCCCTATCGCTATGCCTATTCGACGACGGCCAAGCCGGGCTGGTTCCTGTTCGACGGCTTCGTCAAGCATGACCTGGTCTCCGGCGAGAGTTGGGGCCTGAAACTGCCGGAAGGCCGCTACGCCAGCGAGGCGCCGTTCGCGGCGCGGCCGGGCGCGGTGGGCGAGGACGACGGCTGGCTGGTGAGCTTCATCATCGACGAGACCGCCGGGACGTCGGAGTGCCTGATCGTGGATGCGCGGACCATGGAGCCGGTGTGTCGCGTGGCGCTGCCGCACAAGATCAGCAGCGGGACGCACAGCGTCTGGGCGGGGCGGTCGGAGCTGCGCGGCTAGTCTCGCGTCCGCCCCAAAAAACGCCCGTCATTCCCGCCCTTGTGGCGGGAACCCCTGGTTCCGCTCGCAGGTGAAGCGCAAGCGGATCGCCAAGCGATCCGCCTCATCCGCCCTCGCGGCTGACAGAGGGTTTCCCGCCACAAGGGCGGGAATGACGGGAGATTTATGATGGGCTTGGGGCGTTGGCGCGCCTTCTGGCGTCACGCCTTGCGCGGAAACCACGGCACGAACCCCGAGGTCCGCGCCACATAGGCCGCGTAGTCCGGGCGGGTCTTGGCCAGCCGCCCCTCGGTCGTCGGAACGCCGCTCCAGCGGGTGAGGGTGATGGTCAGCAGGATCGGGCCGGCGATGGAGGCCAGGCCCCAGGGCAGGGCCTCGGCGGCGATCAGGAACAGGCCCCACCAGACGCAGGCGTCGCCGAAATAGTTGGGGTGGCGGGTGTAGCGCCACAGGCCCTGGTCCATCACCTTGCCGGCGTTGGCCGGATCGACCTTGAAGCGCACGAGCTGGGCGTCGCCGACGGTCTCGAAGGCGATGCCGATCACCGCCAGGGTAGCGCCGATCGCGGCCAGCGGGCCGAGCGGTCCGGCGGCCTGGCCCAGCTGGACGGGCAGGGCGACGACGTACTGCATGGCGTATTGCAGGGCGAAGACCAGCAGCAGCGAGGCCTTGGCGAAGCTCCAGCCGCGCACCTTCTCGGCATGGCCCAGCATGGCGACGTAGCGGCGGTCGGCCCCGTGTTTGCGCCAGCGCCAGAAGAGATAGCCGCCCAGGCGTGCGGCCCAGACGGTGCAGAGCGCGGTCAGCAGCAGTCCGCGCGGGGTGGGCGGGCCTTGCAGGAAGGCGGTCCAGGCGATCAGGGCCATGCCGACGCCCCACCAGGCGTCGATGAAGCTGACGTCGCGGAGCTTGAGCGAGACGCCCCACAGGACCAGGAAGGCCAGCCCCGAGACGGCGGCGTCGACGAGCAGGATCTGCAGCATCTCAGGTTCCGATCACCAGGCTGACCGTGGTGGTGGTCGAGCCGCCGATATTGAGGGTCTGGACGGTGCGGGCACCCTCGACCTGATAGTCGCCCGCCGCGCCCGTTGTCTGCTTGAAGGCGTCCAGCGCCATGCGCACCCCCGTGGCTCCGACCGGGTGGCCGGCGCCGATCAGCCCGCCGGACGGATTGACCGGCAGGCGTCCACCCATGGCGATGTCGCCGGCCTCGATCGCCTTCCAGGCTTCGCCAGGGGCTGTGAGGCCCAGATGGTCGATGGCCATATATTCGGTGATGGCGAAGCAGTCGTGGGTCTCGACGGCGTGGATCTCCGACAGGTGGGAGACGCCGGCCCGGGCGCGGGCGTCGTCGATGGCGCGGCGCACCTGCGGGAAGACGTGTCCCCCCTTCGAACTGGCGTCGGCGCTCTTGGCCAGCTTGCGGTCGAGCGGGATGGGCGCCGAGCGATGGCCCCAGCCTTTGATGCGCGGCAGGCTGTCGAGCGGGATCCCCCGGGCCTCGGCGTAGGACCGCGCGCGTTCGGACGAGGCCAGGAAGATCACCGCCGTCCCGTCGGTCACCTGGCCGCAGTCCTGCTTGCGGGTGCGGCCCTCGACGATCGGATTGGCGACGTCGTCGGCGGTGAAGGCCTCGGGCGGAAAGCGCCAGTCGCGGGTCTGGGCGTTGAGGTTCCGACGGGCGTTGGCGAAGTTGTTCTGCGAGATCGCCATCAGGTGTTCGTACCGCAGGCCGAAGCGCTGGTCGTAGACCTCGGCCAGGTCGGAGAAGGCGGCGGGCCACAGGAAGCGGGCGTCCTGGTGCTCGTGGCCGGCCCAGGCGGCCGCGCCCAGGTGCTCGGCGGCGGTCTGGCCGGAGACGTTGCGCATCTGCTCGATGCCGACCACGCAGGCCAGGTCGTAGCGGCCGGCCTCGAGCTCGGCGGCGGCCGACAGAATGGCGACGCTGCCCGAGGCGCAGGCGGCCTCGTGGCGCATGGTCGGCAGGCCGTCGAGGTCGGGATGCACGAGGCCGAAGAAGCCGCCCAGCAGGCCCTGGCCCGCGAACAGCTCGCCGGCGAAGTTGCCGACGTGGCCGGTGTCGATGTCGGAAGGAGCGAGGTCGGTGGCGGCAAGTCCCTGCGCCACCGCCTCGCTGAAAGCGTCGGCCAGGCCCCAACCCTGGCGCGACCAGTTGGCGGAAAAGTCGCTCTGCCATCCCCCCCAGGATGTAGACCATGGCTCTTCTCCGCGCCGGCAGGCGAGTTTCCCGTCCCCCGCTCTTGTTAGTCTCGTTATAAAAGCGAGGGTGCGGCGAGGCAATTGACAGGGATGGGCGAACGCCATCACGACAGAACGATGTCGCCTGAAAACCACAGTTTTCGCACGGTGCGCGCGAGTTCGGCGGCGCGGGCTCTGAATCTGATCGGTGACCGCTGGACCCTGCTGGTGCTGTACGCCGCGTTTCGGGGCGTGAACCGGTTCGACGGCTTCGTGGCGCGGACGGGCATGGCCCGCTCGCTGCTGACCGACCGCCTGGCGCGGCTGGAGGCGGCGGGGGTGCTGGAGAAGCGGCTCTACCAGGAACGGCCGGCGCGGCATGGCTATCACCTGACGGAAAAGGGCCGGGGGCTGTTCGACGCGGCCCTGATGATCCTGCGCTGGGAGGAAAGGCGCAGCGGCGAGCCGGCCCAGCGGGTGATCCACAAGCCTTGCGGCTGCGTGTTGAAGACCGAAATGGCCTGCAAGGCCTGCGGCGGGGTTGTGAGCGCGCGCGAAGTGACGGTGGCCCCGGGACCGGGCGCCGGTTTCGATCCCGCGCCGCCGCCGCGCGCCCAGCGTCGCTCTATCGCGGAAGGAGAGGGGCGGGGCGACCCGGCCGTGGAGCGGGCCGTGGCCGTGCTCGGCGACCGCTGGACCTCGTACCTGGCGGCGGCGGCCTTCTACGGCCTGAGGCGGTTCGGCGACTTCCAGGCCGAGTTGAACGTGGCCAGCAACATCCTGTCCGACCGCTTGGCGCGGCTCGTTTCGCTGGGGGTGCTGGAGAAGGTCCGCTACCAGGAGCGGCCCGAGCGCTGGGAGTACCGGCTGACCGGGGTGGGCCGCGAGCTGTTCCCGCTGATCGTGGCGCTGATGGCCTGGGGGGATCGGTGGCTGGCGGGGCCGGAAGGCCCGCCCGAGGTGCTGACGCATGTTCCGTGCGGTCAGCGACTGGAGGCGGTGGTGATCTGCGCGGCCTGCGGCGGGACGGTGGGGCCGGAGACGACGGAAGTCGTGTGATCCTTCTGCCCTTGCGGGAGAAGGTGTCGGCGAAAGCCGACGGATGAGGGGTTGCACGAACGAAAACGCCGCGACGGCTGGTCAGCTGTCGCGGCGTTTTGCTTTTGAGAGACCCCTCACCCGACCCCCTTCGGGGGCCACCCTCTCCCGCAAGGGGAGAGGGATCAGAGGCGATCCACCGGCGTCGCGGCGTCGCCCGTGGCTTCCCGCGGCGTGGTCCAGCGGGCCATCTTGGGGGTGATCCAGCGTTCGAAGTCGTCGATGACCTCGTAGACCACCGGCACCAGCACCAGCGACAGGATGGTCGAGGTGATCAGGCCGCCGATCACGGCCACGGCCATGGGCTGGCGGAACTCCGAGCCCTGGCCGAGGCCCAGGGCGGTGGGCAGCATGCCGGCCATCATCGCCAGGGTGGTCATGACGATCGGGCGGGCCCGTTCGTGGCAGGCGTCGATCAGGGCCTCGCGCTGGCTCATGCCGGCCCGCTCCTGCTCGATGGCGTACTCGACCAGCAGGATCGAGTTCTTGGCCGCCAGGCCCATCAGCATCAGGAAGCCGATCAGCGACGGCATCGACAGCGGCTGGCCGCAGACCACCAGGGCCACCAGGGCGCCGCTGATCGCCAGCGGCAGGGCCGAGAGGATGGTGATCGGCTTGAAGAAGCTGCGGAACAGCAGCACCAGCACGCCGAACACCAGGCCCACGGCCGACAGCAGGGCCACCGCGAAGCCCGTGAAGAGCTCGGTGAAGGCCTCCTGGTCGCCGGCCGAGGCCGGGGCCACGCCGGCGGGCATGTTCTTCATGGTCGGCAGGGCGTTGATCTCGGCCAGGGCCTGACCCAGCTGGGCGCCG
This sequence comes from Caulobacter sp. GW821-FHT09B11, assembly GCF_059418205.1. NCBI lineage: Bacteria > Pseudomonadati > Pseudomonadota > Alphaproteobacteria > Caulobacterales > Caulobacteraceae > Caulobacter > Caulobacter sp. GW821-FHT09B11. Next base: position 39,949 of record NZ_JBWKPK010000020.1, read on the forward strand.
CCGTTGAGGTCGGCCTCGATGGTCAGCTGCCGCTTGCGGCCGAAGCGGTCGATCTTGGCGGGACCGGCCTGGAAGCTGATGTCGGCGACGCTGTCGAGGCGGGTGATCCCTCCTGCGGCCGTCGGCACCTGCAAGGCGCCGATGGCCGCCAGGTCGGATCGCGCGCCTTCCGGCAGGCGGATGCGGATCGGAATCCGGCGCTCGCCCTGGGTCATCTTGGCGACGTTGGCGTCGATGTCGCCCACCGTGGCCACGCGGGCGATGGCGGCGATGTCGGTGACCGAGACGCCCAGGCGGGCGGCCTCGTCGGCGCGGGGCCGGATGACGATCTCCGGACCGCTGGGCGGCGAGGAGGGACGCGGGTCGGCGACGGTTTTCAGGCCGCGCATCTCGCGCTCGATCTGGAGAGCGGCCTTGTCGAGGGCCGCGCCGTCGTCCGAGGTGATGATGTTCTGGATGTCGGACGAGCCCCAGTCGCCCTGCAGGTTGACGCGGGCGTCGGGGATGTCGCGCAGGCCGGCGCGGATCTCCTGCTTGATCTCCGTGACGGTCAGCTTGCGGTCGCCCTTGAGCACCACGGTGACGGTGCCGTCGCGCACGTCGGCGCCGCTCTGGCCGCTGAAGCCGCTGGCGATGTTGGAGCCGACCTGGACGAAGACGTGGGCGGTCTCGGGCCGGGCCGCGAACATCCTGGTCGCCGCCTGGGCCGTGCGGTCCATGTCGGCGATGGTCGCGCCGGGCGGGCCTTGCAGCTTGATGTAGTAGTAGTTGGCGTTGCCGGCCGGCTGGAAGCCGACGGCCAGCACGCCGATCGAGGCCAGGAAGATGGCCCCGGCGATCGAGCCGAGGGTCAGCACACCGCCCAGGATGAAGGCGATGATCCGGTGATCCAGCGCCCAGTCGAGGCTCTTGCGATAGAGGCCCTCGAACGGCTTGCGCTCGTGCGGGCGCAGGACGGGCTTGAGGAAATAGGCGGCCAGCAGCGGGGTCAGCAGGCGGGCCACGACCAGCGAGAACAGCACCGCGACGGCGACCGTCAGGCCGAATTCCTTGAAGAACTGGCCGGGGATGCCGGGCATGTACGACACCGGCACGAACACCGCGACGATGGTGAAGGTGGTGGCGACGACCGCCAGGCCGATGGCGTCGGCCCCCTCCATCGCCGCCGCATAGGGCCGCTGGCCCTTGGCGACGCGTTTCTCGATGTTCTCGATCTCGACGATGGCGTCGTCGACGAGAATGCCGATGACCAGGGTCAGGGCCAGCAGGGTGACGACGTTCAGCGAGAAGCCGACCATGCCCATGAAGGCGAAGGTCGGGATCAGCGACACCGGCATGGCGATGGCGGTGATCAGGGTGGCGCGCCACTCGCGCAGGAACAGGAACACCACCAGCGAGGCCAGCAGCATGCCTTCCAGCAGGGTGTGCTTGGTGGCCTCGAAGCTGGCGCGGGTTTCGTCGACGGTGGAGTAGATCTTGGTGAAGGTCACCCCGGCGTGCTTCTGGCCCAGGGTCTCGACGGCCTGCTTGACGCGGTCCTCGACCTCGACGTCGCTGGACTCGCGGGTCTTCATCACCTGGAAGGCGACGACGGGCTTGCCGTCCAGGCGGGCGAAGCCGCGCTCCTCGCCTGCGCCCTGGCCGACGTCGGCGACGTCGGTCAGCTTCACGTAGCGCGAGCCGACCGGGATGGTGATCTGCTGCAGCTGCTCCAGGGTGTTGGCCGCGCCGAGCACCCGCAGGGTCTGCTCGCGGCCGCCGACCGTGGCCCGGCCGCCGGGGGCGTCGAGGCTGAAATTGGCCAGGGCCTGGTTCAGCTGGGGCGCCGTGACGCCGAAGGCGGCCATGCGGGCGGGGTCGAGGACGACGTTGATCTCGCGCTCGGCGCCGCCGACGCGGGCCACCTGGGCCACGCCCTTTTCGCCCTGGAGGGCGCGGGTGATGGTGTCGTCGACGAACCACGACAGGTCGGCCGTGCTCATCGACGGGGCCGAGACCGCGTAGGTGATGATCGGGGCGCTGTCGATCTCGAGCCGCTGGACGATCGGCTCGTCGACCTCCTTGGGCAGGCTGGCGCGGGCCTGGTCGACCTTGGAACGGACCTCGTCGGTGACCTTCTGCAGGTCCTCGCCGAGTTCGAACTCGATGGTGGTGGTCGAGGCGCCTTGCGTCACGGACGAGCGGATCGTCTTGACGTTGGAGATGCCCGAGACCGCGTCCTCGATGACGCGGGTGACCTGGGTCTCCAGTTCGCCCGGGGCCGCGCCGCTCTGGGTGACCGAGATGGTCACCGCCGGGAAGGTGACGTTCGGGAACTGCTTGACCGGCAGCGACAGGTAGGCCCCGACGCCGGCGATGATCAGGGCGATGAAGACGACCGCGACCGGGATCGGGTTCCTGATCGACCAGGCTGAGATGCGGAGGTCGGCCATCAGTTGGCGGCCTTCTGCCCGTTGGCGGCCACGGGGATCGGCTTGACGACGTCGCCGTCGCCGATGAAGGCGCCCGAGCCGACGACGACGCGCGTCCCGGCGGCGGGGCCCTGGACCAGCTCGACCCAGCCGCCGCCGCGGCGGCCGGTGCGGACCGGAACCTGCTTGGCGCGGTTCTGGGCGTCGATGACGACCACCGACAGGCCCGAGGCGTCATAACGGATGGCCGCTTCCGGCACGGCGACGACCGCCGCGCCGGAAGCGCCGAAGATCGCCTTGCCGAAGCCGCCGGCCCGCAGGTCCTCGCGCACGGGCAGGCGGATGCGCACCTTGCCCAGGCGGGTGTCGGAGTTGACGCGCGGGCTGATCAGGCGGATCGCGCCCGACACTTGCGTGCCGCCGGGCAGGGTGACCGTCGCCGGCTGGCCGACCGACAGGCCCGACAGGTCCTGTTCGTTGACGTCGGCTTCCAGTTCGACGAGGCCGTCGCGGACGATGCGGAACCAGGGCGTCGTGCCGCCGCCGGCGATCTCGCCCGCCTTGACGCCGCGCTCGACGACCCGGCCGCCGACCGGGGCGACGATGGTCATGCGGCTCTGGCGGGTCTTCAGTTCGTTGAGGGCCGCGGTCTGGGCCTTGGCGCTGTAGCGGCGGCTTTCGATCTGTTCCTGGCTGAGCACGCCCTGGCCGTCGAGACCCGAGACGCGGGCGGCTTCGGCCTGGGCCTGGGCGGCGACGGCGGCCTGCTGGTCGACCTGAGCCTTGAGCAGAGTGGCGTCCAGCTGGACGAGCGGTTGGCCGGCGCGGACCCAGTCGCCCTCGTCGGCGTAGATGCGGGCGACGCGGTAGCCGGAGAGTTCCGAGCCGACGGCGGCCTCGTCCCGCGCGATCAGCACGCCCGAGGCCTCGATCCCGCCGCCCAGGGGACGGGTCTGGACCTCGCCGACGCTGACGGCGCGGGCCTGACTGGCGGGCGCGGTCTTCTTCTCGTCCTTGCCGCCGCAAGCCGTCAGGACCAGGGCGGACGCGGTCAGCAGGGCGAGCGCGCGGGCGGTTTTCATCGTCATGGGCGGGGTTCTCATCGCGGGGCGCGTTCGGAGGCGGCGGCGTCGGCGGACGCGCGGGGCGGAAGCGGGGCGGGGGCGTTGGGCGACCAGCCGCCGCCGAGCGCCTTGTAGGTCTGGACGGCGCGTTGCAGGGCCTGGGTCTGGGCGCCGGTCAGGGCGCTGCGGGCGCTGCGCCAGCTCTGCTCGTTCTGCAGGTTGGTCGTCAGGTCCACCAGGCCCAGGCCATAGCCCTTGCGGCTGGCGGCGTAGGCGCTGGCGGCGCGGGCCTCGCCGGCCTTCAGCAGGGCGACGCGGCGGTTGTCGGCGGCCAGCTGGGCGATGGCGTTCTCGGCCTCGCCATAGGCCGTCTGCACGGCCTTCTCGTAGGCGACGGCGGCCTGCTCGGTTCGGGCGTCCTGGGCGTCGATGTCGGCCAGCAGCTGGGGAATGTTGAGCAGCGGGATCGAGACGCCGCCGCCCAGGGTCCAGCTGCCGGTGGTGGTCGAGGTCGTGCCGCCGCCCGCGCCGCCGGCGCCGAAGTTGAAGGCCGGCGAGACGCTCTTGGCCCAGCCGAGCCCCGGCGTCAGGGTGAAGGTCGGGAACAGGGCCAGCTGGTTGACCTTGAGATTGCCGGCGGCGGAGGCCAGGCGCGCCTGGGCCTCGCGCACGTCGGGGCGGCGCTCCAGCAGCGCGCCGGGCATAGTGGCCGGCACCGGCGGCGGAGCGTCGAGGGCGGCCTCGACGTTCAGGCTGGCCAGCGGGTCGATCCCGCGTCCCACCAGGATCAGCAGGCTGCGGCGCGAGGCCTGGAGCTGGGCCTCGTAGTCGGCGGCCTGGGCCTCGGACTGGGCCAGGGTGGCGGCGGCGCTGTCGGCTTCGGAACCGGCCGACAGGCCAAGCCCGGCCTTCCTGGTCGCCAGGTCGCCCAGCGACTTGCTGATGCGGGCGCTCTCTCGGGCGTCGGCCAGCTGCACGGCCAGGCCCTTGGCCTCGAAATAGGACTGGGCGACGTTGGCGGCCAGGGCCGCGCGGGCGCCCTCATAGGCGAAGCGAGCGGCGGCCAGATCGTTGTTCACCACCTGCAAGCCGGCCTTGCGGCGGCCCAGATAGTCCAGCTCCCACGAGACGTCGAAATTGGCGCTGTAGTTGTCGGTGTCGCCGCCGAGGGTGAAGCCCTGGCCGCTCTGGTCGAGGATCTCGGTGTGCTGGCGGCTGGCCGCGCCCTTCACCTGGCCCGACGGGATGTAGAGCTGGCGGATGTTGCTCTTGCGGACGGCGCGGGCCTCTTCCAGCACGGCGGCGGCGCTGCGGGCGTCGGGGCTGCGCTCGAGGGCGGTGGCGATCAGGGCGTCGAGCTGGGGATCGCCGAACTGGGTCCACCACTGGTCGAGGGCGGCGGCGGGCAGAGGCGCGCCGGCCGGGGCCTCGAAAGCCGTCGGCAGGCGGGTGTCGGGCGTGCGCGGGGCGGCGGTGTTGCAGCCGGCCAGCAGCAGGGCGGCCAGGCTCGCGCCCGCCAGGGCGGCGAGACGCGCAGCCGTCGGCCGGCGATCCGCGATCGCGTCGGAACTCATCGAGATTTCACCCCACACTGTCGGACGACCGACCCATAACGGATAGACAGGACCGTCGTTCGCTCAATTAGGGCGACAACTCACAGGAAAAAAGCCCGTCTCGCCGCTGTGCGACGGGAATTGTCCCCGATTGCGGTCACTACGTAGACGACCTCGTCCCGGCCTGGCGCCTTCGCGCCTGATGACCGGGGTGATCATCGCGTCTCGATACCCGGAATTCAAGGCGGTGCAGCTTGCTGGAAAATTACGGCGGTTGACGCTTGAGAAAACATACTCAATCATCGAAACAATCGTTCGACTCTCGATGTCGAGCCCGCTCGCCTTGCGGTCGAGCGGCCAAGAAAGCTTTGCGTACAAAGTATCCGGCGAGAGGGGGATCCCAAGGTGTCGGCGTCTAAGTTCGCATCTTCCATTTTCGAAACGCGTGATTTCGCGACGGCGGGCGGCCGTCCGAGGCGTTCGCGCGCGGAGGATACCGTCGACCCCTAGTAGAGAGATCCGTCCTCGCCCAAGCGCTCCGAAAAAGAAGAGACAGACCGGGAGAGGGAAGATGACCAGGAAGACCTATCTGCGCGCGGGCTCCGCCGGCGCGCTGGCGATGGCGCTCGCCGCGACGGCGGGCGCGGCGTGGGGGCAGGAGGCGACGCAGGTCGAGGAGGTGGTGGTCACCGGCTCCTTCATCCGCGGCACGCCCGAGGACGCGGCCCTGCCGGTGGACGTGATCGGGGTCGAGGAGCTGCAGAAGCGCGGCTCGCCCTCGACGGTGGAGATGATCAAGGCCCTGTCCGTGTCGAACGGGGTGCTGGGCGACACCAACCAGTTCGACAGCCGCGCCCAGGGCTCGGAGGGCTCGGGCTCGGTGAACCTGCGGGGGCTGGGCTCGCAGCGCACGCTCGTTCTGCTGAACGGCCGGCGCCTGGCGATCAATCCGCTGGCCGCGGCCGGGGCCGGCATCGTCGACACCAACATCATTCCCGCCGCCGCCATCGGGCGCGTGGAGGTGCTGAAGGACGGGGCGGCGGCGACCTATGGCTCGGACGCCATCGCCGGCGTGGTCAACTTCATCACCAAGAAGAACGTCGACGGGCTGGAGATGGCCGCCGACTACCGCGCCATCGACGGTTCGGACGGCGACTACGGCCTAAGCCTGACCTACGGCAAGCGGTGGGAGCATGGCGACATGCTGCTGAGCGCCGGCTGGCAGCACCGCTCCAAGCTCAGCGTCGCCGAGCGCGACTGGGCCAACCAGTCCTATCTTTCGAATCCGGAGGCGGGCTGGTCGGCGGCCGGGAACCCCTCGACCTTCATCCCGCTGGCGGCGCCGACCAACGCCTATCGCGACACCGGCTGCGCGCCTCTGGGCGGCTATCCGGGCTTCAGCGGCGCGACGCCGGTCTGCTACTGGCACTACACGCCGTTCGACAATCTCGTCGAAAAATCCAACGCCGTGCAGGTCTATGGCGAGGTCAACGCCCGGCTTTCCGACACCACCAAGTTCCATGTCGAGGTGCTGTACGCCCATACCGACGTGCCTGACTGGAACACCTCGCCCTCCTATGCCGCCCTGGCCACGCCGACGGCGGAGGGATCGGGAATCGCGGGCCGCTACATCGTGCCCGCCGGCAGCCCGGGGCTCGTGGCCTATCTGGCGGCCAATCCGTCGATCCCCGCCGCCCAGTTCGCCTTCGGGGCCATCAACGCCGCCAACCGGCCCTATGGCATCGGCGGCAATCCCAAGTTCGGCTACGGCCCGTCGATCGGCTCGCGCTCGTTCGACGCCTACCGCGTCTCGGCCGACCTGAAGGGCGAATGGAGCAACGGCGTCGGCTGGGAGGCGGCCCTGACCTATTCCCAGGAAGTCGGCATCCGCACCGGCTACGACACCCTGGTCAACCGCTTCGCCCTGGCGCTGCGAGGACTGGGTGGACCCAATTGCGACGCCGATCCCAATACGGCCGGGATCCAGGGGACGCCGGGCGTCGGCGGCTGCCTCTATTACAACCCCTTTTCCAACGCGATCCCCAGCAACGCCATCACCGGCGTGGCCAATCCGGGCTACATCCCGAGCCTGGCCAACAGCGCTGAACTGACCGACTGGTTCTTCAAGAAGCTGTCGACCAAGCAGACCTCGCGCTTGTTCGTGGCCGAGGCGGTGCTGAACGGCAAGACGGCCATCACCCTGCCGGGCGGCGACATCGCCTGGGCGGCCGGGGTGCAGTACCGCCGGACCTATTTCACCTCGACCTTCAACGACATCAGCAACGCCCTGATCAATCCGTGCATCAATACGCCGGACTTCGGGGTGACCAACTGCACCGGCTCGGCGCGGAACGGGCCGTTCATGTTCCTGGGCGTCAACACCCCGGCCGACAATCAAAGCGACGTCGTGGCGACCTTCGGCGAGCTCAGCCTGCCGATCACCGAAACGGTGCAGGCCCAGCTGGCGGCGCGCTACGAGGACTACGGCGGGGCGGTGGGCTCGACCTTCAACCCCAAGGCCTCGGTGCGCTGGCAGGCGACGCCGTGGATGGCGGTGCGGGCCTCGGCCGGCTCGACCTTCCGCGGGCCGCCGGATCCGCTGACCACCACGACCTCGGTGACCTCGCTGCAGGGCATACTGGGCGTCTTCCGGGCGGTCGACATCTTCGGCAATCCGGACCTGAAGCCCGAGAAGGCCAACACCTACAATTTCGGCCTGCTGTTCAAGGCGGGCGCCTTCAAGGCCAGCGTCGACTACTTCCGGTTCGACTTCAAAAACCCGATCGTCGCCGAGCCTGTGGCGGGCGTCACCAGCGCGCTCTATCCGAACGGCGCGGCCGGGGCCAACAACTGCGGGAACGCGGCTTACGCCGCCTTGCAGGCGCGCTTCACCTTCAACGGCGCGTGCGCGACGCCGACCACAAGCATCGCGCGGCTGAAGACCTTCTACATCAACGGCGCGCCGGTCGAGAATTCGGGCTTCGACTTCTCGGCAGACTACGCCTTCCAGGGCGTGCTGGGCGGCGAACTGGCCGTGGGCGGCAGCGCGACCTACATCCAGAAGTACGAGGTGGGGGCGACCACGGTCGAGGGCGTGGTCGTGGAGAAGGCCTTCGACGCGGTGGGCCTGCTGAACTACCAGACCACCGTGGTGCCGATCCCGCAGTGGAAGGGCGACGTCTTCGCCGAATGGAGCCGGGGGCCGCACAACCTGCGCCTGACGGTGCACTACATCGGCAAGTACACCGACCAGCGCACCGCGCCATTCGCGACCGGGGCCTACAGGGACACGACCGGGGCGGCGGTGACCGTGGCCAACGGCAAGACCATCGACGCCCAGGTGCTGACCGATCTGGCCTATCGGGTGATCCTGCCGCGGGATGCGACGGCGAGCATCGCGATCACCAACCTGTTCGACCAGGACCCGTCCTACGCCCGGCTCGACCTCGGCTACGACCCGTTCACGGGCGACCCGCTGGGGCGGACCTACAAGGTGAGTCTGCGCAAGAAATTTTGAGATCCCCGCCTCGGGGAACTGGCGACGATCGGCTGTTCCTCCGACCGGTCGTCCTCTGGGCCGGAGGCGAAAGTCTCCGGCCTTTCCTTTTCTCCTCCCCCGCTTGCGGGGGAGGGGGACCACGAAGTGGTGGAGGGGGCGAGACTGGGCGGGCAGCGGCGGTCGCCCCCTCCGTCACGCTGCGTATCCGCAGCGCGCCACCTCCACCGTTTCTCGGGGGAGGAGTTTAGGACCCTCAGACCTGCGCCACCGCGCGCCGCACGGCTTCGGCCAGGTCGTCGAGGTCGGCGATGTCGAGGTCGGCGGCGAAGGGCAGGCCCAGCATCTTGCCGGCCAGGTGGTCGACGACGGGCACGGAGTCGGCCTGGATCTCGGGGTCGCGCACGCCCACGCAGGTGACGAAGCGGCCCTCGACGGCCAGCAGGGCGGCGACGGCCGGGGCGCAGCCCTCGGCGACGCTGACGACGCAGGCGCTGGACACCCACGACAGACCCCAGCCGGGCTGGAACTGGATCGGCGAGCCGAGCAGCAGCATGCGCAGGCGCTGGGCGTTGGTGGCCAGTTGCTGGCGCTTCAGGGTCCAGCCGTCGAGGCCGGCCTCGCCCTCGAAGGCAGGGGCCTGGAGGCGTGCGATCAGGTCGGCGTCCTCGGCGGCGACGAACACGCCCTGGCCGCCCGGCAGGCCGACGACCACCGGGACCGGGGCGTCCATGATCACGTCGTAGCCGAAGGTGGCGTCGACCACGATCGGCAGGCCGGTCTCGGCCTGGAAGGCGGCGAGGGCGGCGAGGTCGGGGGCGCGGCCGAAGGCGCAGGTGGTGACGATGGCCTCGAGCGGGCAGGGGGCTTCGGCCAGGCGTTCGCGCAGGTGGGTGGTGTCGACCATCCAGGTGAATGGATCGACGTCGACCAGCCACGGCGTCAGGCCGGCGGCGGCGACGCCCGCCAGGGTCTCGCGGCCGGCCAGGGCCGAGACGATGCAGACCCCGCCGGGGCGGGCGCCCTGGGCGGTCAGCAGGTCGGCGGTGGCGGCGGCGCGATCGGCGGCGGCGCGCACCGCGGTGGGACGGGAGAAGCGCTGGGCCAGCTTGCTGTTCAGGTCGCCGACCGGAGCCAGGGCGCGCGAGACGGCGTCGAAATCGATCGGCGCGTCGGAGGCGGGACCCTGGACTTTCGGCTGCGACGCCAGAACGGCGGCTGTGAGGGAGGACATGCGATCGACGCTTCCGCAACAAAGGCGCCCCGACGACGCCATCATGGTTAACTGAAGGTATCGAGTGACTCGGGGCCGCCCGATGCGGCGCGCCGTCGCGGTGTAGATTCCGGCTTTTGCGGGTTTTGCCTGGGATCCGCCCCCTATCCGCCCGTCATTCCCGCCCTTATGGCGGGAACCCCTCTTTCAGCCGCAAGGGCGGATGAGGCGGACTGCCGAGCAGTCCGCCTGCGCTTCACCTGCGAGCGGAACCAGGGTTTCCCGCCACAAGGGCGGGAATGACGGGAGTTTGGGGGAAGGGCGCTATCCCCTCACCGTCCACCCGTCCCGCAGTTCGCGCTTGAGCACCTTGCCGATGTGGCTGCGGGGCAGGGCGTCGACGAGGACGAGGTCGGAGAGGCGCTGGGTCTTGCCCAGGCGCTCGTTGGCGAAGGCGCGGACGGTTTCTGCCGAGGCCGCGGCGCCGGGCCGCAGGGCGACGAAGGCGACCGGGGTCTCGCCCCAGGCGTCGGACGGCACGCCGACCACGGCGGCCTCCAGCACGTCGGGGTGGGTGGCGATCACGGCTTCCAGGTCGCTGGGATAGATGTTGAAGCCGCCGCTGATGATCATGTCCTTCTTGCGATCCATCAGGGTGAGGAAGCCCTCGTCGTCGAAGCGGCCGACGTCGCCGGTGCGGATGAAGGACAGGCCCTCGGGCGAGGTCCAGGTCGCCTCGGCGGTCTTGCCGGGCTGGCCGTGATAGCCGTTCATCATGCCGGCCGAGCGGCCGACGATCTCACCCACGACGCCGGGGCCGACCTCGACGCCGTCCTCGTCGATCAGGCGGATGTCGTGGCCGGGAGCGGGGCGGCCCACCGTGTGCAGCTTGTCGGGATGCTCGTGGGCCATGAGGATGCAGGTGCCGCCGCCCTCGGTCATGCCGAAATATTCGACGAGGCCGCCGGGCCAGCGGCGCAGGACCTCGGCCTTCAGTTCGGGGGCGAACGGGGCGCTGGTGCAGAACTTCAGGCGTGTGGTCGACAGGTCGAAGCTGTCGAAGCCCGGATGGGCCAGCAGGCGGCGGTACTGCACGGGCACCAGCATGGCGTGGGTCATGCGGTACTGCTGGGCCAGTTCCAGGAAGCGGCCGGCGTCGAACTTCTTCATCAGCACCACGGTCCCGCCGCCGGCCAGGGTGGGGAAGAAGCAGACCAGGGTGGTGTTGGAATAGAGCGGGGTCGACAGCAGGGTGACCGCGTCCGCCCCATAGCCGACGGCGTCGCCGCGGAAGACGTGCTTCCAGCGCATGCCGTGCGACTGGACGATGCCCTTGGGCGCACCGGTGGTGCCGCTGGAATAGATGATGTTGAACGGATGCTCGGGGCCGATCTCGACCGGGGCCGGCGTCGCGCCTTCAGGCGCCAGCCAGGCCTCGAAGGCCTCGCCGGCGGCCGAACCGTCCAGCGCGATGGTGCGGGTGGCGACCGGGGCGGGCTTCTGCGCTTCGGCCACGCCGGCGTCTACGAAGAACAGCCTGGCTCCGCAGTCGGCGACCATGCCGGCGATGGCCTGGGGCGTCGAGGAGGGGGCCAATGGCGCGACCGCCACCCCGGCCCGCAGGCCGCCGAGGAAGACGGCCGCATAGGGGATGGACGACAGGGCGCAGACGGCGACGGCCTCGCCCGGCTGGACACCATCGCGCTGCAGGGCGGCGGCGACGCGGTCGGCCAGGGCGTCGAACTGGCGGTAAGTGACGGCCTCGCCGGTCTCCATGATCACGGCGAGATGGTCGGGCGTCTCAAGGGCCCGCTCGCGGAGGATGTCGCCCATCACGCCGTAGTCGGCGGTGATCATGGAGGGGATGGTGGGCATGGGCTGTTCCTTACTCGGCACATCATCTCCTCCCCCGCTTGCGGGGGAGGGGGACCGCGAAGCGGTGGGGGGGGGGCGAGACTGGGCGCCGTGCCAGCCGTCGCCCCCTCCGTCACGGCGCTGATAGCGCCGCGCCACCTCCCCCGTTTTACGGGGGAGGAGCAAAGATCAGGCGTCCTTGAAGCCCTTGCCCTCGGCGACCAGCCGCTCCAACAGGGCCGACGGCTTGAAGTCGTCGCCGTGCCTCTCCTGGAACTCCTTCATCTTGGCCAGGACCTTGTCGAGACCCACCAGCTCGCCCCAGAACATCGGGCCGCCGCGATAGACCGGCCAGCCGTAGCCGTTGATCCAGACGATATCGATGTCCGAGGCCCGGATGGCCTTGCCTTCCTCGAGGATCTTCGCGCCCTCGTTGACCATCGGGTAGAGGCAGCGTTCCAGGATCTCCTCGTCGCTGATCTGCCGACGCTGGATCTGGCGCTTCTCGGCGAAGTCGAGGATCACCTTCTCGACCTCGGCCGACGGTTTGGCGACGCGGTTCTCGTCGTAGTCGTAGAAGCCCTTGCCGTTCTTCTGGCCGCGACGGTCCATCTCGCACAGCACTTCGCGGACGGTGGAGGAGCTGGTCTTGGCCGGGTCCCAGCCGATGTCGAGGCCGGCCAGATCGCTCATGGCGAACGGACCCATCGGCAGGCCGAAGTCGTAGAGCACGCGGTCGACGTCCCAGGGCATGGCGCCTTCGAGGATCAGCTTCTGGGCCTCGCGCTGGCGCTGGGCCAGCATGCGGTTGCCGACGAAGCCGAAGCAGTTGCCGACCAGCACCGCGACCTTGCCGATCTTCTTGCCGGTCTGCATGGCGGTGGCGATCACCGACTTGTCGGTCTTCTCGCCGCGAACGATCTCCAGCAGGCGCATGACGTTGGCCGGCGAGAAGAAGTGCAGGCCGATGACGCTTTCGGGCCGGCTGGTGACGGCGGCGATGGCGTCGACGTCGAGATAGGAGGTGTTGGTGGCCAGGATCGCGCCGGGCTTGGCGATCTTGTCGAGCTTGGTGAAGACCTCCTTCTTGATCTCCATCAGTTCGAACACGGCCTCGATGATCAGGTCGCAGTCGGCCAGGTCCTCCAGGTGCATGGAGGGCGTCAGCAGCCCCATGCGCTTTTCGACGTCGTCCTGGGTGAGGCGACCCTTCTTGGCGGTGTTCTCGTAGTTCTTGCGGATGGTGGCGACGCCGCGGTCGAGGTTCTCGGGCTTGGCCTCGATGATCGTCACCGGCACGCCGGCGTTGAGGAAGTTCATCGAGATGCCGCCGCCCATGGTGCCGGCCCCGATGACGCCGACCTTCTTGACCGGGATGGTGGGGGTGTCGTCCGGCACGTCGGGGATCTTGGCGGCCTGGCGCTCGGCGAAGAACACGTAGCGCTGGGCGGCCGACTGGCTGCCGGTCATCAGCTCCATGAACAGCCGGCGCTCTTCCTTCAGGCCCTCGTCGAAGGGCAGGTTCACCGCCGCCTCGATGCACTTGATGTTGTTCTCGGGCGCGAGGAAGCCGCGGAACTTCTTGGCGTTGGCCTTGCGGAATTCGGCGAAGATCTCGGGCTTGCCGCGGGCGGCCTCGACCTTGGCGGAAAGATCGCGGACCTTGGCCAGCGGCTTGTCCTCGGCCAGCACGACCTTGGCGAAGGCGATGGCCCCGTCGCGCAGCGCGCCTTCCTCTACGAGGCTGTCGAACAGGCCCATGGCGAGGGCCGCTTTCGCCGGCACGTGCTGGCCGGTGGTGACCATCTCCAGCGCTTTCTCGACGCCGACGATGCGCGGCAGGCGCTGGGTGCCGCCGGCGCCGGGCAGCAGGCCGATGTTCACTTCGGGCAGGCCCGCCTTCGCGGACGGCACGGCGACGCGGTAGTGGGCGACCAGCGCCACCTCCAGCCCGCCGCCCAGGACCGTGCCGTGGATCGCGGCGATCACCGGCTTGGGCGAATTCTCGATCGTGTTCTGTACGTCCTGCAGCGACGGGCCGGTCATGGCCTTGCCGAACTCGCTGATGTCGGCGCCGGCGATGAAGGTCTTGCCCTCGCAGATCAGCACGATGGCCTGGACGGCCGGATCGCCGATCGCCGCCTCGAAGGCGTTCTTCAGCCCTTCGCGGACCTGGGCCGACAGGGCGTTGACGGGAGGAGAGTTCAGCGTGACGACGCCGATGTCGCCTTCGACGGTCAGATCGGTGACGGCGTTGATCGCGGCCATGCGGTTCCACCCTTTTGGTTCGTTTGAACGCTTGTTTGATCCTAGCCTGCACGACGCCGCGCGAGAGTCCAGAGGGGCGCGGACGGCGCCGCTTTTTCGGGCGCCGCAGGTTGACGCCGTGGGCGTCGTACTGGACATTCGAAGGGTTCAGTTTCGGCCGAGAGAGCACCTGCCGGTGCGGGCCGACGTGACGTCGCGTCGGTGCGTAAGCCCACGGTCTCCCAAGAACAATCGGTCAAACTGGGGAGGGAGTTCGCACCAGGACCGGCCGGCCGCCGCCGCTTGCAGGCGTGCGGGACATTCCAAGACCGTTTCAGGCGCGAGCGCGACGCGGTGCATACGACGCGTCGAAACTAAGAGGTGAAGCGCACCTCGGCGCGGGGGCACGGCTCCCGCGCCGCCTTGTGTGGACTTGGGGTGCGGGCCTGACGTGCGGGCTTGACCCTGTCGCATCGCGAGCCGATGGAATTCCCATGACCGACACCACGCTAGAAGCCTTCGCCCGCGGCCTGCCCAAGGCCGAACTGCACATGCACATCGAGGGCAGCCTCGAACCGGAACTGATGTTCGCCCTGGCCGAACGCAACGGGATCGCCCTGCCGTACAAGTCGGTCGAGGAGATCCGCGCCGCCTACGCCTTCTCGAACCTGCAGGACTTCCTCGACATCTACTATCAGGGCGCGGGCGTGCTGATCACGCGGGCCGACTTCAAGGACCTGGCCGTGGCATATTTCGAGCGCCTGGCGGCCGACGGCGGGGTGCACGCCGAGATCTTCTTCGACCCGCAGACCCACACCGAGCGCGGCGTCGCGTTCGAGACCGTCATCGACGGCCTGCTGGACGGCATGGCGGAAGCTGAAAGCCGCTGGGGCGTGACGTCGAAGCTGATCCTCTGCTTCCTGCGCCACCTGTCGGAATACAGCGCCTTCGAGACCTTGGAGCTGGCCAAGCCGCATCTTTCCAAGATCGCCGGCGTGGGCCTGGACTCCTCGGAGGTCGGCCATCCGCCGGCCAAGTTCGCCCGGGTGTTCAAGGCGGCCCGTGACCTGGGCCTCAAGATCGTCGCCCATGCGGGCGAGGAGGGGCCGCCGGAATATGTCTGGGAGGCCATCGACCTGGTGGGCGTCGACCGCATCGACCACGGCAATCGTGCCCTGGAGGACGAGGCCCTGACGGCGCGTCTGGTCGCCGATGGGACGACCCTGACGGTGTGCCCGCTGTCGAACCTGAAGCTCTGCGTGGTGCCCGACCTGACGGCGCACCCGATGAGGAAGATGCTGGATCTTGGCCTGAAGGCGACGGTGAACTCCGACGACCCGGCCTATTTCGGCGGCTACCTGCTGGATAACTATCTGCAGACCGCCAAGGCCGTGGACCTGACGCGCGACGATCTCGTGGTGCTGGCCAGGAACAGCTTCTCGGGCTCGTTCCTTGGCGAGGCCGAGAAGGCGCGACGGCTGGCGCAGGTGGATGCGTACGTGGCGGGGAACTGACCGCCACCACGTCTGAAACTCCTGTCATTCCCGCCCTTGTGGCGGGAACCCCTCTGTCAGCCGCAAGGGCGGATGGGGCGGCGTGCTCAGCACGCCGCTGGCGTCTCACGTGCGGGCGGAACCAGGGTTTCCCGCCACAAGGGCGGGAATGGCGGGCTATGGGGAGGGCTCAAACGCCCTACCGCGCCATCAGCCCCATCAGGAGCGGCCGGGCGAACAGCCTTGCGGCGTCTTCCCGCGTGACGCCCGGCGCCCAGGCCTGCAGCGAGGCCGCCGCGTTGAGCATCGAGTTGATCATGTGCGCGGCGACCAGCGGGTCGACCGCGCGCACCGAGCCGTCGGCTATGCCGTCGGCGATCATGCCGGCGAAGCGGTTGGAGCCGCGGGCGTAGCCGTCGCTCATCTCGTGGCGGATCTCGATCGGCAGGGCGCCCATCGACGAGGCGCGCAGCAGCGGGCCGTGGTCCGACAGCTGGTACTCGACCAGGGCCGCCGTCGCCGCCGACACCGCGGTCCAGCCACCGTCCGATAGACTCAGGGCCGAGAGCTGGGCGCGGCGGGTGACCGCGAAGGTGCGCTTGAAGCACTCGACCACCAGGGCGTCCTTGTCCTCGTGGTGGTGGTAGAACGAGCCCTTGGTGACGTTCAGCGCCGCCGAGATGTCCTCGACCGAGGCCCCGCGATAGCCGCGCTGGTTGATCAGGCGGGTGGCGGCCACGAGGAAGGTCTCGCGCCAGTCCTGGCCTTCGTCGGAGACCGGGGTCGGGTCGGGCAGGGCGGGCGGCGCCCAGTCGCGGCCGGCCGCGGCGATGCCGCCGACCAGGATGTCGTACATCCGCTCGCGCACCCGCTCGTAGTCGTCCAGGTCGAAGCGGCGCAGCCAGGCGCCGGTCCAGAAGACCTGTTCCAGCAGCAGGTGGGCGCGGGCGTTGCGCTCGGCCTTGTCAAGATGGGCGAAGGCCTCGCCGTCGAAGAAGCCGCGCACGCGGCGGAAGATGTCGGCGAAGGCGGCCTGGACCGAGGCGCGCATCGGCTCCTTCAGGGCGCGGATCTCGGTGAAGCTGGCCAGGGGCGCGGCCTCGCCGGCGCGGACCCGGCGCGACAGGTCGAGATAGAGGGTCAGGAACTTGCGGATGCGGCCGGCGGCGTCGGGCTGCGCCGCGGCCTCGTCGATCATGGCGTCCAGCCGCTCCAGCCCGCGGATGAAGCAGGCGGCGGCCAGGTCGTCCTTCTTGCGATAGTAGTAGGTGACGCTGGTGGTGATCAGTCCGACCTTGGCGGCGACGTCGGCCAGGGTCATGCCCTTGACGCCCTGGCGGTTCAGCACCGCCGTCGCGGCCGCCAGTATGGCTTCCTTCTTCTGTGCGTAACGCGCCGTCGCGGCGGTGACGGTGTGGCCGTCGTCCATTGTCAGGCCCCCAGCAACGCCTCGTGCAGGCGTTGGACTCTCTGGTCCAATCTAGGCCTGGAACGAGGCGGCAGAAAGGCCTTCGTTCAGGAGGTCTCCAGTGTGCGGGCAGGCAGGGCCTTGGCGACCGCGCGGACCAGGGCGGCCGGCGACAGCGGCTTGGCCACCGCGCCGTTCATGCCGGCCTCGACATAGGCGGCCTGCTGGTGGGCCATGGCGTTGGCGGTCATGGCCAGGATCGGCGCAGCGCCGGCCCGGCCGGGCAGCTTGCGGATGGCGCGGGTGGCCTCGACCCCGTCCATCACCGGCATCTGGATGTCCATGAAGATCAGGTCGTAGCCCAGGCGGGCGGCGGCGATGCCGGCCGCGCCATCCTCGGCCGTGGCGACGCGGGCGCCGAGGGCCTCGAGCATGCGGGTGGCGATCAGCCGGTTGACGGCGTTGTCCTCGACCAGCAGCACGTCCAGGCCCGCCAGCAGCGGCGCGTCGGGCTCGGCGGGGGCGGGGTTGCGGACCGGGGCCTCGGCGGGGGCGGCCAGGATTTCCAGCCAGAAGGTCGAGCCCTGGCCCGGCGTGCTGGAAAAGCCGATGTCGCCGCCCATTAGCCCCGCCAGCCGGCGGGTGATCGACAGGCCCAGGCCCGCCCCGCCGAACCGCCGGGTGGTCGAGCCGTCGGCCTGGCTGAAGCGCTCGAACAGGGTCTCGGCGGCCTCGGGCGAGATCCCGACGCCGGTGTCCTCGACCTCGAAGCGCAGGCGCAGGCCTTCCGGATCGGGCGAGACGGAAAGGCGCGCGGTGACGCCGCCCTCCAGGGTGAACTTCACCGCGTTGCCGATCAGGTTGAACAGCGCCTGGCGCAGGCGCACCGGGTCGGCCGAGGCCCAGGTCGCGCCGACGGGCGGCGCCTCGACCGTCAGGCGCAGGCCTTTCTGGTCGGCCTGGGGCTCCAGCAGGTGGGCGACGCTGCGCAGCAGGGCCGACGGATCGAGCGGCTCGGGGGAAAGCTCCAGCTTGCCGGCCTCGATCTTGGAGAAGTCGATGATGTCGTTGAGCAGTTCCGAGAGCATGGCGCCGCAGCCCAGGGCCTCGGCCAGCAGGCGGCGGCCGTCGTCGGACAGGCGCTCGTGCTCCAGCAGGTGCAGCACGCCCAGCACCCCGTTCATCGGGGTGCGGATCTCGTGGCTCATATTGGCCAGGAAGCGCGACTTGGCCTCGGCGGCGTCGAGGGCGGCGTTGCGGGCGACCAGCAGTTCGGTGACGTCCTGGCTGATGCCGATGACGTCGAACAGCTCGCCGGCTCCGGCCCGCACGCCGCGCCAGTCGGTGCGCATCCAGATCCAGTTCTGGCTGGTCGGGTCGGCGTGGCGATAGACCAGCTGGGCGTGCTCGCCGGTCTCCTGGGTATGGACGAAGGCGCGGCTCATCATCGCCCGGTCGTCGGGATGGATGGCGGCCATCATCTCGGGGACCGTCATCTGCCGCGCGTCGCCCATCGGGGCGGCCAGGGTGGTGATCTCCTGCTCGAAGAAATAGATGCCCTTGCGGGTCTCGAACCGCCAGACATAGACGCCGGCGGCGTTGCGCAGCATCTCGTTGGCGCGGTCGGCCTGCTGGCGCTGGAGGCGGCGCACGCGCTCCTCGGAGAAGTCCTGGAAGACGATCAGCAGCGCCCCGTCGGGCAGGATCTTCGAGCGCGAGCGCACCCACAGCCAGCCGCCGCCCTTGCGGGCCAGGCGGTGCTCGGACTGCACCTGGCCCTCGGCCCGCAGGATGCGGCCGGCGCTTTCCAGCACCTCGGTGTCGTGCAGGTGCAGGAAGTCGCGGATGTGGCGGCCCAGGCTCTCCTCGGCGCTCCAGCCGGCGATCTGGCTCCAGGCCGGATTGACGCGGACGATGGCGCGGCCCTGCACCACCACGAACATGTCGAGGCTGTTCTGGAAAAACCAGTCGGCCGCGGCGCGGTCGGTGCTGGTGGCGGGCGTCTCTTCGTCCGGCCCCTTGCCCATCAAGCTCCCCTCGTCTTCAATCGATCAACGCAGGATGAGGTGAAGGTTGCGTTATCCGTACCGCCTATTCGATCCGCGAAAAGAAGGCGACCGTGACGCAAGGTCGCGCCAGTGTGGGGAAAAACGCAAGTGAGCACGCCCGAAGCCGTCGGACTCTCGTCGAGCCGACTGAAACGCATCGACGCCTTCCTGCAGGAAAAGTACGTCGGACCCGGCCTGCTGCCCGGCGCCCAGGTGCAGGTCTGGCGGCGCGGACAGCTGGCCCACGAGGCCGTGCTGGGCCTGGCCGACCGTGAGCGCGACGCGCCGCTGAAGGCCGACAGCCTCTATCGCATCTACTCGATGACCAAGCCGATCACCTCGATCGCCTTCATGATGCTGGTCGAGGAGGGCAGGGTGGCGTTGGAGGATCCGGTCCACCGCTTCATCCCGGCCTTCAAGGACCTGGGCGTGTTCGCCGCCGGCGCGCTGGGCGCGTTCCAGACCAGGCCGCTGGCCGAGCCGATGCGGATGATCGACCTGCTGCGCCACACGGCCGGCTTCACCTACGGCTTCCAGCAGCGGGGCAATATCGACGCGGCCTATCGCAAGCTGCATCTGGACGACCTGCCGGGGCCGCGCGACCTGGACGGCTTCATCGCCGAGCTGGCCAAGCTCCCGCTCGAGTTCAGCCCCGGCGAGGCCTGGAACTATTCGGTCTGCACCGACGTGCTGGGCTATCTGGTGCAGGCGATCTCGGGCCAGCCGTTCGACCAGTTCCTGAAGGCGCGGATCTTCGAGCCGCTGAAGATGGTCGACACCGGCTTCTTCGCGCCCGAGGCCGAGCACGGGCGCCTGGCCGCCTGCTACAGCCTCGACCCCAAGGGCCGGGTGGTGCTGCAGGACGATCCGGCGACCAGCCCGTTCCTCAAGGATCCGCTGTTCAAGTCGGGCGGCGGCGGGCTGGTCTCTACGGCGTCGGACTATATGCGCTTCTGCCGCATGATCCTGAACGGCGGCCAGCTGGACGGCGCCCGCATCGTCAGCCCCAAGACCCTGAAGGCGATGATGCTCAATCACCTGCCGGGCGGGAAGGAGCTGACCGAGCTGTCGAAGTCGCTGTTCAGCGAGAGCGTCTATGACGGCGTCGGCTTCGGCCTCGGCTTCGCGGTGACCACGGATCTCGCCCGCACCCGCACCATCGGCAGCCTGGGCGAGGCCTTCTGGGGCGGCATGGCCTCGACCGCCTTCTGGATCGACCCGGTCGAGGACCTGGCGGTGGTGTTCATGACCCAGCTGATGCCGTCCAGCGTCTATCCGATCCGGCGGGAGCTCAGGACGCTGGTCTACGCGGCGTTCGAGGAGGCGGCCTGAGCTTCAGGAAACCTCCCCCTGTGGGGGAGGTGATCGCGAAGCGATCGGTGGGGGGAGTGATTGCTGAACTGCCGATACCTCGGAGGCTGAAAACGGCCCCCCACCGGCCTTCGGCCGCCTCCCCCACGGGGGGAGGTTCCCCCTCAGTCGGCTTCGCCGACAGCTCCTCCAGAAGGGGAGCATCTTTAAATCCTCCCCCTCTGGGGGAGGTGGCCCGGAGGGCTGGAGGGGGCCGCGTAGCGGTTACGACATCGGCGGCGCCGGGGGCGTCGGATCCTCCGGCAGCGGGATGAACTCGCCGTTGTCGAGGTCCGGCAGCTTCATGCGGCCGGCGCGCCAGTCGGCCTTGGCCTGTTCGATGCGGTCCTTGGACGTCGAGACGAAGTTCCATTCGATGAAGCGCGGGCCGATCGGTTCGCCGCCCAGCAGCATGACGACGGAAGGCTCCAGGGCCTCGAAGACCACGGTCTCGCCGGGCTCGAACACGGCCATCTGGGCGGCTTCCAGCACGCGGCCGGCGACCTCCACCCGGCCGCTGGAGACGTAGGCGGCGCGTTCGGGATATTCGGCGGGCAGGGCGGCCTTGGCGCCGGCGGCCAGCTGCCAGTGGACGTAGAACAGCGGCGAGTGCACCGGCACCTTGGACTTGGCGCCAAAGGCCTCGCCGGCGATCAGCCGGGCCTTCAGGCCGCCGCTTTCGTAGAAGGGCAGGTCGAGGTCGCCAGCGTGGTGGGTGAAGCCGGGGTCGATCTCCTCCAGCTCGGTGGGCAGGGCGATCCAGGCCTGCATGCCGTCCATCAGCCCGCCGTCGTGGCGCAGCGTCTCGAAGCGCTCGGAGTGGGTGATGCCCGAGCCGGCGGTCATCCAGTTGACCTCGCCCGGCAGGATCTCGATGTCGGAGCCGACGCTGTCCTTGTGGGTGATGGCCCCGTCGAACAGGTAGGTCAGGGTGGACAGGCCGATGTGCGGATGCGGCCGCACGTCGACGCTCCTGGGAAAGCCCGGCTGGAAGTGGGCCGGCCCCATGTGGTCGAGGAACACGAACGGCCCGACCATCCGCCGCCGGGCGAACGGCAGCACCCGCCCGACCTCGAAACCGCCGATGTCGCGGCGGCGGGCGTCGATGACGAGGTCGATCATGGGGGGCTCCGTGTCGGTCCGGGGAAAGCTGTTGCGCGGGGCGGAAACTCCCACGGCCCGCGCGCGGCGTCTTGCAGTTTCTGACCCTTCGGCTCGGTGCGTGGTCCTCGTCCTTCGACAGGCTCAGGATGAGGACCAAGGCAGGCTCCGGCGGTGGAAAAACCTCATCCTGAGCTTGTCGAAGCCTGCCCTCGGGCGGGCCGCGCGAGGCGCGACCCGGGGGGACGAGGTTTTCGGCTCCCCCGGGGGGCTCAGCCCCCCATCGACGCGAAGCGGTCGATGACGCCCAGCAGCCGCTCGCCGGCCCAGATCAGGCCGCCGACCACCATCAGCGCGCCCTGCCAGATCCCCATCGGCCGATGGGTGACGCGGTAGCCCTCGTCGGCGTCCCACGGGGCGGCGCGCTTGTCCTCGAGGGCCTCCTTGCCCTGCCACATGGTGTAGAGGCAGATCAGCGGCGCGCCGAGGCCCATGCCGAACACGATCACCCTGGCCTCGCGCTTGATCGACTGGACCAGGCTCAGGCGCTTGCCGTCGGCGCGGACCACGCGCACCCCGAACAGCCACTTGCCGAAGCTGCCGCCGCTGAGCGCCATCGACACGGCCACGAACGGCGCGGCCAGCAGCACCGAGACCGGCCCGGCGATCAGCCGGCCGACGATGTCCCGGTCGAACAGGCCCAGGAACTGCTCGGTGAGCACCGGGGCGAAGAGGCCGCCGAAGCCGCCGACCAGCACGATGCCGACCATGCCGAACACGAAGGTGTCGACCGCCCGGGCGAAATAGCGCCGCCAGGGCTGGGGCGAGGCGTCGGTCCAAGGATGCGGCTTGCGGGCGGTCGGCGTTTCGGGCGCGGCGGGCGTGGTCTCGGCGACTTCCGGAGCCGGCGTGGAGCCAGGCGCGGGTTCGAGTTCGGGCGCGGCGCCCGCGGTGATGTCGGTCATGTGCAAGGCCCCCGATACGCGAAGAATCCCCGAGCCCCCTCGGGAAGCGTCACCATGGACCGCCGCGCGAGCGGGCTCAACCTTGGGGGCTCGGAAGGGAGTCCTCTCTAACGGTCGTTCCACCAGGCGCCCTGACGGCGGAGGATCTCGACATATTCGTCGACGACGCCGGGCGGGCAGCCGCGGCGGCGCCTGAACTCGGCCTTCTTCTCGGCCTCGACGGCCGCCAGGCGCCGGGCCTCGGCGCGGGCGGCGGCCTTGGCGGCGGTGCGGGCCTCGGCCTCGGCGCGTTCGGCGGCGCGACGGGCGGCGCGCAGTTGCGCCGGCGTCGGAGGCGGCGGCGGCGGAACCGGGCCGCGCGTGCGGTGCGGGCGGACGGGGGAGGGGTTGCGGCGGTTCATGGGGTGCTCCTTCCTTCTCCCCTTGCGGGAGAAGGTGGCGTCCGAAGGACATCGGATGAGGGGTTTCTCGGAAATCGGACGCTGCGCCCCGCCTGACCGCTGCACACGGCTTTGAGGTCTGAGAGACCCCTCACCCGACCCCGCTTTGCGGGGCCACCCTCTCCCGCAAGGGGAGAGGGAACGGGTGGGCGATCTCACGCGGCGAGCCGCTGAGGGGATGGAGAGGGCGCGGGGCGTCCGGACCGCGTCCGGAGCTGTGTTTGGATGTACCGTTTCGACGAAGCCTTGACGCCCCGCGCGATCGTTTGACCTCAGGCCGGGGCGCGCGGGCCTTTTCCGCCCTTCACCCCCTTCGGCATGTGCCTTCCCCGGAACCGGGCTGTAAGCTTCGCTAGCCATCGCGTGCAGACAGAAGGCGCCGGAGCGGACCCTCGGGCGGGCGGGAGCCTATTGCAGGCAAGCCCCCGATAGGCGGGTTTACGTCCCCCGCCCTCCGTTCAAGCCCCGCCGGCCCGGCTCACGCCGCTCCAAGAGGCCCCGCTCGATCGCATCCCCTCGCACGCATCGGGCCGGATCCTAGCGCCCTCTCCCCGCGACGGGACGAGGTCCATTATGCGGCCGGTTTGGAAGGGGCGGATGGAAAACGCTGGGAATTTTCTAGGGCGTTGATTGGGTTGGGGTTTGTGTGTGGGCGGAGGGGGAGACGAGTTTTGAATCCTATTGAGATGTATGGAAGCGTCCGCTGTGGGGGGGGGGGGGGGGCAGCTTCATTCGTCGGCGGCTTCCGGTTCATATTCCGCGATGTCGATAATGCCTAGCTTCGCGCCTGAATTTCTGCCGGGGTGCTCGATACACCTATTGATACGTGGATAGCTATAAGCCACCCTCCGGTAGAAACGCCTGTTGATCTCCATTCATGAGGCCGGGCAGGGATGAAAAGATCGAGCCAGGCACTGGTGCCTAATAACGACTAGAGACAGAGATGCTTAGGCGATTAGATCCAGGCGAGTTCGTACAGGGCGCGCTCTTCACCTGCGGCTTGTCAGACTCCTATCCGGAAGTTCCAGCATTTGGCATGCTTATTACGGCAAGGTGTGACACTGCGCAGAATAAAGCCGAGGTCTATAACTATATTCCCGTGATCGCCGTCGAGGCATGGATCGCGAAAGATGGGCTCGAGCTTGTGGCGAAGCGAGCGCTGGCGAATGAGCTGGGATCGATGAAGAAGGCGCTGGCCGACGCGGGCATGGCCCATACAATTCTCGACTTTGTTGATTATGATACCATCCTCCACGAGCTTCAGACCGGAATGTCGAAACAGGAGAAGGGGATCGCCAAGCGCTTCGAGCAAGCTATGCAGGCGGTTCGTTCTGCGAACTCAGTGCTCAGTAACCCCGAACGAACGCTGCAGGATTCTCTTGCTTACCTTGATGCTAACGAGGGAATATATAAGTCGCTCATAAAAGAGCTTATGACAAATACATTGGCCGAATTCCATTACCTGGAAAGTGTGGATATTGGAGAGGAGACAAGGGGATATGTCGCTCTTATGCGTGAAATCCGTTTCATATCTGCCGCACTAGGCAAGCGGATAGCTATCGGATTGGATAGCGAAGAGTTTCAATCTCTCCAGGAGATTTTCTCGCCAAATCTGAACCACATCCGCTTCTCAGCCCAGCAAGATTTCGCTATGCCGCTTTCGTGCGTAGCGTCTCCGTTCATAGAGTTGATCATGCAGCGTTTTGCTAGCTTGTTTTCGCGTATCGGGGTCGCCGACTTGCCAAAAGAAAAGATTGCGGAGGCTCATCTCTGGGTTAAAATCATGCAGAGGGGCGTATTATGAGTTACATCGCCGTGCGTCGGGATGCGGTTGAAGAAATTATTTCTGCCCGTCTCCTCCAGTCCACGGAGTTTCCTGATGGCTTGGAGCTTGCAAAATCTTTACAGATACGCCAGCCGGGGGCTGCATCCACTCGGATATTCATGAAAAGCGTGAAGAGTGGTCTTTTTATATATGGGGATCGTCCAAAAGAGACGCAGTTTATTGTATTTGATGTTGATCAATGTGGCGGATTTAATCCGGAAGACAACATTTCTCATACTCTTTTATATTTGCAAAAAAGCCTTAGATTTGCAGCTAAATACTGGCAGGGGGTTGTTCTTACGAAGGCTGAAAGAGTATTTGCTGACGTATCGCGGGGTGTGATATTTCCCTTTCCGATCAGCCAGCAAACTGACATCCGCCTCCTTGTCGATCTTGCGCCTGATGGCGATCGGTTGGCGCGGCGCGGCGCAGCTGGCCGTTATCTGCTCGTCTTCAAGTTGGATGTGGGGGACAGCAAGCATGATGCTACGCTCGGAACGTTTCGGCGCTTCCTCGAGGACTTGGACGCTCTGCAGGGTAAGTTGGCCGCAACTCAACCCGAGCGGAATGCGGTGTCCATCTCAGCTCTTTCGAGTACAACGCTGGAGCAAATCGAAGAGAAGGTTGATCCGCATCAGGCGTACGATACGTGGTTGCACCTTCTAACTACCGAGCAGAAGAATTTTGTCGCTTCTGAGCTAGTCGCGCCGAAGCGAATCGATGGACCCGCAGGTTCTGGGAAAACAGTGTCTCTGTCGCTCGCGGCCATGCACTCCATGGTCGCTGCTGAACAGGCTGGTCGGGATCATCAAGCGATCTTTATTACTCACAGCGAAGCTAGTCGTAGAAGTATAGAGACGATTCTGATGTCGATGGGTGGAGACAGATTTATGTCGTCCCAGCCGACATCACGCAGAATTCAAGTCATGACGCTGCAGGGTTACTGTGCGGAAATTCTTCGAACGGAGATTTCTTCGACCGAGTTGGTGGATCCAGATGCATTCGACGCAAAGCAATTGCAAACGATGTATGTTGAGGAGGCGTTGAAATTAGCGAAAACGGAGTTTCCCACATTTGAGCGCTTTATGTCATTTGCCTTTAAGGAATATCTTGAGCAGGAGGAGATGGATCTAAAGATATCAATGTTGCAGCACGAAATTGCGGTTGTCATTAAAGGGAGATCTAAAGAGAGCTTTGACGTGTATAAGCGGGTGCCGCCGCTTAGCACAGGCCTCCCCATCCACAATGAGGCTGACAAGGGGTTCGTTTGGCGTGTCTATGAACGATATCGCGAGCAACTTGAGGTCGGCGGGCAGTTCGATACAGATGATATCGTACTGACTGCCCTTAGTCAGCTCTCGACGCCGATCTGGCGTCGGAGGCGGTCAAGGTATGGCTTCGACGCTGTCTTTGTGGACGAGACGCACCTATTCAATATGAACGAGCTCTCCGTCTTTCATCACATAACGAAATCCGAGGTGCAGTTCCCGATAGCTTTCGCTGTCGACAGGTCTCAGGCGATTGGCGATCGCGGCTGGGTAAATGACATTGATGTCTCCGTTCTTGTGCCTGGGGTTAGGGACCTGCAAGCAAACAAGACAGACCTGCGCTCGATCTTTAGATCATCGCCAGACATCGTAAACCTCGCTTTCACGATTACCTCCTCGGGTGCGAGCTTGTTCACGAACTTCGAGGATCCGCTACTGAGGGCGCATAGCAATATGAGCTTTGCGGAGGAAAAAAAAGCGGAGCCTCCATTCTATCGCGACTACGCTACCGACGAAGCTATGATCGAGGGGGCTTTCGACGTGGCCGACAATATGCGGTCGAGCATGGCGACCTCGCGCGGCGAAATCGCAATCATCGCATTTACAGAAGAACTATTCGCGGAACTGCAACGTGAGGCTACTATGCGTGGCAGGCCAGTGGAGATCCTGAAGCAGCGAAATGATGATGAGATTGCGAGGCGAGCGAAGACGACCGGGCGATTTATTCTGTCTCTACCTGACTATGTTGGGGGGCTAGAGTTCGATGGAGTTATACTCGTTGGCGTCGATGAAGGGCGTGTTCCTCCTGCGCTTACGAGCCAACGCTCGGAGAGCAAAGCTTACATGAGCTACTCTGCACATAATCGATTGTACGTCGCGATTAGCCGCGCGCGATACCGCGTTGGGATTATCGGGACCAAGGAACGCGGTGCCAGCGCGCTGCTGCGGCCGGCGTTCGTGGCAGAGGTTCTGACCCAGGTTTGACGAGCAGTTGCTGGCCGCACCCAATTGTTTTGCATTCCGGAAGTCTAAAGGTCCGTCGCTAGCCGTATAAGCCTCGCCCCCTACCGCCGCCCCTTCCGAAACGCCTCCGCCTGCTCCGCCCGGTGTTCCGCCCGCACCCGCTTGGGCGCTGACTTGTCCACGGCCTCGCCCGCCCCTGTCAGGATCTCGTTGGCGAACTCCAGGTCCAGCAGCTTCATGCGCTTGATCTCGTCGCGCAGGCGGGCGGCGGTTTCGAACTCCAGGTTGGCGGCGGCTTCGCGCATCTTGGCTTCGAGGTCGCGGAGGGCGGACTTGAAGTTGTCGCCGCTGAAGGGCTTCTCGCCGCCGGCGCCGTCGCTGACGCCCATGGGCACCAGGACGCGGTCGCCGCGCTCGTAGGGGCTGGCGAGGATGTCCTTGATGTCGCGCTTGACGCTCTCGGGCGTGATGCCGTGCTCGATGTTGTAGGCGTTCTGCTTGTCGCGGCGGCGGGAGGTCTCGGCCATGGCCCGCTCCATGCTGCCGGTGATCCGGTCGGCGTAGAGGATGACCTTGCCGTCGACGTTGCGGGCGGCGCGGCCGATGGTCTGCACCAGGGAGGTCTCCGAGCGCAGGAAGCCTTCCTTGTCGGCGTCGAGGATGGCGACCAGGCCGCATTCGGGGATGTCGAGGCCCTCGCGCAGCAGGTTGATGCCCACCAGCACGTCGAAATTGCCCAGGCGCAGGTCGCGGATGATCTCGATGCGCTCGAGAGTATCGACGTCCGAGTGCATGTAGCGGACGCGGATGCCCTGCTCGTTGAGATATTCGGTCAGGTCCTCGGCCATCTTCTTGGTCAGGACGGTGACCAGGGTGCGGTAGCCCTTGCTGATGGTCTGGCGGATCTCGTCGACGACGTCGTCGACCTGGGAGGCGCCGTCCTTGGAGACCGGGCGCACCTCGACCGGCGGGTCGATCAGGCCGGTGGGGCGGATGACCTGCTCGGCGAAGACGCCGCCGGCCCGCTCCAGCTCCCAGTTCGCCGGGGTGGCCGAGACGTGCACCGACTGCGGGCGCATGGCGTCCCACTCCTCGAACTTGAGGGGGCGGTTATCGAGGGCCGAGGGCAGGCGGAAGCCGAACTCGGCCAGGGTCCATTTGCGGTTGCGGTCGCCCTTGTACATGGCGCCGATCTGCGGAACCGTCTGGTGGCTCTCGTCGGTGAACAGCAGGGCGTTGTCGGGGATGTATTCGAAGAAGGTCGGCGGCGGCTCGCCGGGCTGGCGGCCCGACAGGTAGCGGCTGTAGTTCTCGATGCCGGCGCAGGAGCCGGTGGTCTCGATCATCTCCAGGTCGAAGGTGGTGCGCTGCTCCAGGCGCTGGGCCTCCAGCAGCTTGCCGTTGGCGGTCAGCCACTCCAGGCGCTCCTTCAGCTCCTTGCGGATCTCGATGATCGCCTGGCGCAGGGTGGGGCGCGGGGTGACGTGGTGGCTGTTGGCGTAGACCTTGATGGTCTCCAGCTCGGCGGTCTTCCTGCCGGTCAGGGTGTCGAATTCCGACAGGGCCTCGACCTCGTCGCCGAACAGGGTGACGCGCCAGGCGCGGTCCTCGTAGTGGGCGGGGAAGATCTCGATGGTGTCGCCGCGACGGCGGAAGGTCCCGCGCTCGAAGGCGGCGTCGTTGCGCTTGTACTGCTGGGCCACCAGGTCGGCCATCAGCTGCTTCTCGTCGACCCGGTCGCCCACCGTCAGGGTGAAGGTCATGGCGGTGTAGGTCTCGACCGAGCCGATGCCGTAGATGCACGACACCGAGGCCACGACGATGACGTCGTCGCGCTCGAGGATCGCCCGCGTGGCCGAGTGGCGCATGCGGTCGATCTGCTCGTTGATGGAGCTGTCCTTCTCGATATAGGTGTCGGTGCGCGGGACGTAGGCTTCGGGCTGGTAGTAGTCGTAGTAGCTGACGAAGTACTCGACCGCGTTCTCCGGGAAGAAGGCCTTCATCTCGCTGTAGAGCTGGGCCGCCAGGGTCTTGTTGGGGGCCAGGATCAGCGCCGGGCGCTGGGTGGCCTCGATGACCTTGGCCATGGTGAAGGTCTTGCCCGAGCCGGTGACGCCGAGCAGCACCTGGTCCTGGTCGTTGTTCCCGATGCCCTCGACCAGCTCCTTGATGGCGGTCGGCTGGTCGCCGGCCGGCTCGTAGGACGACACCAGCTTGAAGGTCTTGCCGCCTTCCGACTTCTCCGGCCGGGCCGGGCGGTGGGGCGTCCACAGCATCGGCATGACGCCTTCGGCCCCCATGGCTTCGAGAGAGGCGTCGAGCACGAAGGGCGTCGAGGCGTCGGAGACGCCGGGGTTCTGGCTGCTGGGCATGGGCCAAATCTAGGGGCGCGGAGGCCTCAAGGCCAGGGGTCCTGCTGACAGGCCCTGTCAGCAGGCTGGCGGCAGGTGGCGGGAGAGGTAGGTTAGAGCCCGCCCTCGTAGGGACCGGCCAGCGGCAGGACCAGCGCCCGGCCGTACCTGCGCAGGGCGGCCTGCACGTCGGGGCGGGCCAGCAGGGCGGCGCGGCGGGCGGTCAGTTCCTTCTGCGCGGCGGTGAAGACCGGCGGCAGGCGGCCGTTGCGGAAGGCGTTGAGGGCCTCGCGGCGCATGCCCGGATCGTCCAGGCGCTCGATCATCAGGGCGGCGGCCTCGTCCTGGCGGTCCAGGCAGACCAGGGCGAGGGACAGGGCCTGGGCGCCGTGGCGGCGGTCCTTGCGCAGGGCGGGCAGCTCGCGCTCGCCGGCCGCCTTGTCGCCCAGGTGGGCGAGGGCGCAGGCCCGCAGCGCGCGATGCCACTGCTGGCCGATGACGCGGGAGTCGGTCAGGTCGGCGTCGGCCAGCACCTTCAGCGCCTGGGCGTCGCGGCCGGCGTCGAGCAGCATGCCGGCCCGCGCTAGGTGCTGGCTGATCCGGTCCTCGCCGATCGAGGCGGCCATCTGGGCGTCGGCCTCGTCGGCCTGGCCCAGGTCGGCGAGGACCTCGGCGTAGCTGGTCAGCAGCCAGGGGCGCTGGTCGTCGAGATCGTCGAAGCGCTCGCCGCGGGCCAGGCGGGCGGCGTAGTCGGCGCCGAGGGCGCGCGCCTCCTCCCAGCGGCCGAGGATCCGCAGCGCGTCGATGCGGTCGGCGACGCGGTCGAGGCGGGCGGGCTCGCGGCGGGACTGCTCCTCGCTGCGGGCCAGCTGGGCCTCGACCAGCTTGATCCAGTCGAAGCGGCCGGCGGCCTCCAGGCTCGGCCACAGGGCGGCGAAGCGCAGGTCCTGGGCGACGGCGGCCAGGACGGCGACGTCGGTGGCGCGGTCGAGCACGGCGGCGGCGCGGGTCATGTCGCCGGCGTCGGCGGCCAGTTCGGCGCGTTGCAGGGCCCAGGCGTTGTCGACCAGGCGGTGGCCGTCCTCGGTGGGCCATTCCAGCCCGCGCAGCAGGTCCAGCGCGCGGGCCTGGGCGACGGGATCGGTCTTCAGGTCGGAAAGCGTCTGATTGAAGGTGTCGGGCGGGAAGGCGGCCAGGCGGGCCGGGTCGAGGGCGGCGATCCGCTCCATGGCGCGCAACTGGCCGGCGCCGTCGTCGCGGTCGGCGGCGTCGACCATCAGCACGATGTTGGCCTGGACGACGAGGGGCGGGGCGGCGTCGTCGCGGTCGAGCCGGCGGGCGGCGGCGACCGCCCGGGCGTCGTACTCGCGGCAGACCAGGACGTCGAACAGCAGGGTGTCGCGGCGCAGGGCGTCGAGCTGGGCGAAGTCCTTGCGGGCGACCAGGGCGTCGATCTGGTCGGCCAGGGCGGCCGGGCAGCCGGCGTCGTCCGGCAGGGCGGCGATCAGGGCCAGCAGCGCGTCGGCGTCGGCGGTCGGGCCGGCCGACTGGGTCCTTGCCGCCGAGGCGGTCGAAGCCGCCGCCAGCGCCAAGGCCGCGCCCAGGGCCAGGGCGGCCAGGTCGAGTTTCCGGATCATGCGAAGCCCCCGCGTTACTGACGGCTCAGAAATCACGGCGCCGTTCGCGTCGCAACGCCGGGGACAACATTCCGGCGTGCGAGCTTGGCTTTTCGCCCTTGGCGAGCGCCGCGATATCTGATTACAAGTGTAGTATAAAGCTTGGGAGCCGGTCATGCGCCGCGTCTGGATCGCCGTTTTCGCCGTCGCCCTGGCCTGCGGAGGGGCTGCCCAGGCAGGACCGGCCGCCAACCCCTCGCTGACCGCCAAGATCTACAACGGCGGCGATCCGGATGCGCCGGCCAGGGCCCTGAAGCTGTCGCGGCTGAAGGTGGAGGTGGTGCTGGTCGGCGGCCTGGCCAGGACCACGGTCGAGGCGCGGTTCGACAACCCGACGCAGCGGGCGCTGGAAGGCGACTTCACCCTGGCCCTGCCGGCCGGGGCGGTGGTCGACGGCTACGCCCTCGACGTCGGCGGGCGGATGGTCGATGGCGTGCTGACCGGCAAGCGCCAGGCCAGGGAGGTCTATGAGAACCGCGTGCGGGCCGGGATCGACCCGGGCCTGGCCGAGGTGACCGACGACGGGGCGTTCCACACGCGGGTGTTCCCGGTGCTGCCGGGGTCGGGACGGACGATCCGCCTGTCCTATGTGGCGCCGCTGGCCGCCGACGGGTCGTTCAGCCTGCCGCTGGCCTCGGACCAGCCGGTGGGCGAGGCGGCGGTGAAGGTGACGATCGCCGGGGCGGCCGAGCGCCCGGCCGTGACCGCGCCGGCGGGCCTGGCCCTGGCCTGGAGCGACGGCCCCGGGGGCGCGACCGCCGTGGGCGAGGCCAAGGGCGTGACGCTGGACGGCGCCCTGGCGGTGGGGGCCTGGCGCGCGGCCTCGCCGCTGGAGCTGAGCCGCCATGCGAGCGGCGAGCGCTTCTTCGAGCTGCGGCTGCCTTACGACGCCAAGGCCGCGACGGTGCGGAGCCTGCGGATCTACTGGGACCGCTCGCGCTCGCGCCGCGACGACGACCTGGCCGGCGAGATCGCGCTGCTGGCCCGCTATGTCGACGTCGCGCGGCCGGCCGGCGTCGAACTGGTGACCTTCGCCAGCGACGGGGCGAAGGCGACGCGGCTTTCGGCGCCTACCGGCGAGGCCCTGGCCGCGGCGCTGCGCGGCGTCAGCTACGGCGGGGCGACCACGCTGGAGGGGGTGTTCGCGGCCGGACGGGAGCCGGCCGACACCTGCGTCTTCGTGTCCGACGGCCGCATCAGCCTGGGGTCGTGGACGGCCAGGCCGCCGCCCTGCCGGACCTTCGCCCTGTCGAGCGCCCGGGACGCCGACCGCAACTTCCTGGCGGTATTGTCCGCGCGGGGCGGCGGCCAGCATGTGGACCTGACGGCGGTGAACCCTGAGGCGGCCCTGGCGCGGCTGACCGGCGCGGGGGCGCCGGCCTTCACCCTGGCCACGGCCGACGGCCAGGCGGTGGAGGGCCGGCTGATCGCCGGCCCGGCCGGCCGCTGGCAGATCGTCGGCAAGACGCCGGCCGGCGACCTTGTCTTCACCGGCGCGGACGGGACGCGGCGGACCTTCCCGCTGGCCGGCCTGCCGGTGCGGACCTTCGACGGGGCCGGCGCGCTGTGGGGGCGCGAGGCGGTCGCCGACCTGCTGGCCACCGACCGGCCCGATCGCGACGAGGCCCTGGCCCTGGCGCGGCGCTACAACGTGGCCGGCGGCGAGGCCAGCTTCGTGGTGCTGGAGAACGCCTACGACTATGTCGAGGCCGGGGTCGCGCCGCCCGCCTCCGCCGGCGAGGCGATCATCACGGCCTGGCGCCAGGCCACGGTCGAGAAGAAACGGGGCGACACCCTGGCGGCCGCCAACCGCCTGGACGATATGGTCGAGGCCTGGGCCGCGCAGAAGACCTGGTGGGCGAGCAAGCCGAGCGGCAAGCCCAAGCGCCTGCTCGGCCGTGGTCCGGGCGTCCAGCCCCGGCCGGCCATGGCGCCGCCGCCGGACGTGACGCCGCCGCCGCCGCTTCCGATCCCCGCGGTCATGGAGGCCCGGGCGCCGGCGGCGAACGCCGAGGCGGACTCGGTCGCCGAAAGCATCGTGGTCGCCGGGACGCGGGCCGGGCCGACCATCGCCATCGAGGCGGCCGAGTGGAATCCCGACCGGCCCTATCTGAAGGCCCTGGCGGCGACCAAGACGCCGCAGGCCTGGGCCGAGCGCTTCGCGGCGCTGGAGAAGACCGACGGCGACGCGCCGGCCTTCTATTTCGACGTCGCCGAGCAGGCGTTCCGCGCCGGTCGCCGCGAACAGGCGATCGCGGTGGCGGTCAACGCCGTCGACCTGCCGTCGTCGGGCGTGAAGACCCTGGCCATACTGGCCGACCGGCTGGCGCGCTACGGCGACCTCGACCGGGCGATCTGGCTGCAGGAGCGGATCCTGTTTCTCGAGCCCGACCGGCCCCAGCCGCGGCGCGACCTGGCCCTGGCGCTGATCGCGCGGGGCGAGGCCCGTTCGGGCGCGGCGCGCGAGGCCGACTGGCGGCGGGCGCTGGAGCTGCTGAACGCGGTGATCGTCAAGCCGTGGGACCGCGCC
Source organism: Caulobacter sp. GW821-FHT09B11 (assembly GCF_059418205.1). NCBI lineage: Bacteria > Pseudomonadati > Pseudomonadota > Alphaproteobacteria > Caulobacterales > Caulobacteraceae > Caulobacter > Caulobacter sp. GW821-FHT09B11. The sequence goes on from NZ_JBWKPK010000020.1 coordinate 73,205, forward strand.
TATGACGGCGTCGAGATGGCGGCGCTGATGGAGGCCAACGCCCTGGTCGCCCGCATGGCGGCCCAGGGCATGAAGCAGACCGTGCTCGATCCGCGCCTGACGGCCCTGCTCGACGTCGACATCCGCGTGGTGCTGGAGTGGAACACCGACCACAGCGACATGGACCTGTGGGTGGACGAGCCGACCGGCGAGCGGGCGATCTACAACAATCCGGCGACCGGCATCGGCGGGCGGCTGTCGAACGACATGACCGCCGGCTACGGCCCCGAGGAGTATCTGCTGCGCCGGGCGCCGGCGGGCCAGTACGTGGTGCGGGCCAACGTCTTCGCGCCCGACCGGCTGGACCCCAACGGCCCGACCGTGGTGCGGGTGCGGCTGTTCCGCCACTGGGGCCGGCCGAACCAGGCCGAGGAGCGGTTCGAGATCGAGCTGAAGGCCGGCCAGGACGGCGAGGCGCGGCTGGGCAGCTTCCAGGTCGGGCCGTCGGGGAGCGGGAAGAAGAAGTAGGGGGAAATCGCCCGCCACGGAAATCCGGACGATCGATTGCACAATTTGATCGTCATCCCGGAAGCCTCGAAGAGGCTATCCGGGACCCAGGGGCCACGCGCAGTGAGGCGGCCCCTGGGTCCCGGCTCTACGCTACGCTTCGGCCGGGATGACGGCCTGTGGAAGATGTCGTCCCGAGCGCGTCGAAGCCGCCTCAGCCGCAGCTCTCGCGCGGGCGGTCGAAGCGGATGACGCAGAGGATCTTGCTCCCCCGGGCGTCGCCGTAGCGGGCGCGGACCTTGGCGGAGAACTGGTCCCACTTGACGAGGGTGTCCTGGGCGGCGACGCGCATGGCCTTTTCGTAGCCGCCGCGGCTCGTGCCGGCGGTGTCCTTGTTCAGGTAGTCGTGCTTGATCCGGCCGCGGCAGCTGGCCCATTCGGGGAAGCCGTAGCAGCCGGTGATCAGGCCGGCAGGGACCCTCTGGGCCAGGCCAGGACCGAGCCATTCGGCGGGGCCGTCGTTGTTCAGGCCCTGCGGGTCCTCGATCGTCGGCCGGGCGCGCGGGGCGTCGACCCAGTTGCTGTGCGAGTAGAAGTCCTGCGAGGCGTGCAGGGCCAGGCCGAGATATTCCAGCGTGCGGCACTTGGGCGAGCCCTTCTTGCCGTCGAACGGGCAGTCCGAGCCGGTGGTGGTGTCGCCGTAGGAGAGGTCGGGGCGGACGAGGTCGCCGGCGTGGGCCAGGGCCTGGTCGAGGTTCTGGTACATCAGCGCGCGGCAGGCCCGCAGGGCGTCGTTGGCGCTGGCCAGGCTCTGGGCGTAGCCGGACTTGTCGAACCAGTCGCCATCGTCGCAGTGGGCCTGCGGCGTGCTGATCAGGCCGCGGCCCGGCCGGTCGGGCGCGCCGACGGCGCCGAAGGTTCCGTTCTTGCCGGCCAGCAGGTCGAGCGTGGCGGGGCTGAAACCGGCGCCGCTCAGGGCCGTGCGGGTGATGCGCTCGTGCTCGGCGTTCTGGCCGAGGCTGCGGATCGTGCCGAAGGCCAGGGCCTGCGGCGACAGGGCGATGGTCGCGACGGCGAGGCCGGCGGCGACGAGGCGCGCGGGCGTGAGGCTGGGCATGGCGGGGGACCCCTTGCTGAACAATCGGGGGTCACAAAAACACGGATTCTCCCTATGGGCGTGTGGCGAATGTCACAGGCGCTCCAGGGTGGCGGGATCGTCCTCGCCGGCGAAATACTTGTCGATGCCGGCGCGGAAGCGGGCCTCGTCGGGCGCGGCGGCGGCGAACAGGGTCAGGCTGGAGCGCAGCTTGACGTCGTCGGGCGAGCCGAACACGGCGTGGGCGTCGTCGCAGGGCAGGGCCAGGATCGCATCGACGCTCTCGCGCAGCCGGGCGCCCAGCAGCTGGTGGGCGAGATAGGCGCGGGCCTCGGCGAGGTCCTTGACCGCGTAGAACCGGGCGGTCGGACTGCGGCCCAGTCCCGCGACCTGCGGGAAGACGAACCACATCCAGTGGGTCTGCTTGCGGCCGGCGTGCAGCTCGGCGAGGGCGGCGGCGTAGGTGGTCGCCTGGGCGTCGACGAAGCGCTGGAGGTCGGGGGCGGGCATGGGGGCTCTCCGCATTCCTAGGAGGCGAAGCGCCAAACCTAGCCGTCATCCCGGCCGCAGCGAAGCGGAGAGCCGGGACCCAGGGGCCGGCGCAGTGCGGTGGCCATCGCCAGGGGCGCTTGATCGATCCTCCGAGCCCGGTCCCCTGGGTCCCGGGTCTACGGTCCGCTGCGCGGCCCTTCGCCCGGGATGACGAGCTTTGGAGGGCGCTTCTTCCTCCGCACATTACGAAAGATTCAGCGAACGGCGGTTGCGTATGAAGTTACTGTGTGACACACAGTGTGTATCGCACACTATGTGTTGCACACCATGCGGCGCACACCAAGACAGGAAGGCTCATGCCGACCGATACCGACATCTTCGAATCCCTGCGCCAGGAGCTGCGTCGCGGCACGCTGATCCTGGCCGTGCTCGCCCAGCTGAAGGTCGAGCGCTACGGCTACAGCCTGCGCCAGGCCCTCTCCGAGGTGGGCCTGGAGATCGACGAAGGCGCGCTCTATCCGATGCTGCGCCGGCTCGAGGGCCAGGGCCTGCTGACCTCCGAATGGCGTGAGGAGGAGAAGCGCAAGAAGCGCTTCTACCGCCTGTCGCCCGAGGGCGAGGCCGTGCTGACCCGCCTGGCCGCCGAGTGGCGCGCCATCAACGACACCCTGCAAAACCTGATCTGAGGGGACTAGGTCATGGACCTGCTCGACCGCTATCTCGGCGCCGTGGGCGCTCTGCTGCCGAAAGCGCAGCGCGAAGACATCGTCGCCGAACTGCGCGACATCCTGCTGAACCGCATAGAGGAACAGGAGGAGGCCCTGGGCCGCCCCCTGACCGACAAGGAGCGCGAGGCCGTGCTCAAGGCGTTCGGCCATCCGCTGGCCGTGGCCGGCCGCTATGGCCCGCAGCGCAGCCTGATCGGCCCGACGCTGTATCCGTTCTACGTCTTCGCCCTGAAGCTGGCCGTGGCCCTGGCGGCGATCGTCACCGTCGTGCCGGCGGCGGTGGTCGCCCTGCTGGGCCGGGGCGAGGCGCTGGACGTGACGATGGACGCGATCACCCATGACTTCCCGCGCTCGGCCCTGATGCTGGCGGGGCTGGTGACGCTGGTCGCCGCCGGCATCGAGCGCGGCTGGGTGCCGCTGACCGGCCTGACCGACTGGAACGTCCGCGACCTGCCGCAGCTGACCCGCAAGAAGGGGATGTTCGAGGCGCGCTTCGAGGCCCTGTTCGAGGTGGTGGCCACCTCGCTGTTCATCCTGTGGTGGACGGGGCTGTGGCGGGTGGACCTGACCGGGGCTGTGACCCTGCAGGGCGCGATCGCGCTGGCGCCGTCGCCGGTCTGGGCCACCCTCTACTGGCCGATCCTGGTCTGGGCGGTGCTGGGGCTGGGCGCCTCGCTGATCGCCCTGGTCAAGCCGGGCCTGGTGCGGACGCGGGCGGTGTTCGACCTGCTGACGGCCATCGGCGGCATGGTCCTGACCTCCCTGCTGTGGAAGTCGCCGCCGCTGTTCATCCTGACGCCGGTGACCTCGACGGCCAAGGACGTGGCCCAGCTGCAGCACGTGGTCGACACCGGCTTCCACATCGGCATGTTCGTGGCCGGGCTGATCTTCGCCTGCCAGATCGGCGCGGCCCTGTGGCGCCTGTACAAGGGCGCCCGCTGAAACCGCGCCCGCCGAATGTGGCAACCGGGGACGGATCTTCCAGCGTCTTGATGACACGGAATTAATCCGTCCCCAGTTGCCCCGCCTGACGCGGACATTTACGCCTTCGCCCCAGCTGTTTCGGGCGCGGCATGATCGCGCCCGGACGTAAGGATCGGGCCCGCCCTTGGGGGAGGGGCTCCAGGGAAGGGGACTCTCTCTTGCAAAACCGCCGCGAACTTCTGCTGTCGACCGTGGCCGCGGGCCTTGCCGCCGCCGCCGCGCCCTCGCTGGGCTTCGCCCAGCCGGCCGCCGCCTCGGGTGAAGCCGCCAAGCTGAACGCCTTCTTCGACGACGCCATGGCCAAGCTGCTGCGCCAGGCGCCGGAACTGGCGACGGGCCTGGGTCTCGACAGCGGCGACCTGGCCTGGACCAAGGGCCTGCTGAGCGACCGCTCGTTCGAGGCCATCGCCGCCGGCTCGGCCCAGACCACGGCGCAACTGGCCCAGCTGCGCTCGATCGACCGCAAGGCGCTGACCGGCATGGACGCCGTCAACTACGACACGGTCGAGTTCACCCTGGCGGTGCAGGACGAGGGCAATCGCAAGTTCAGCTACGCCGGCGGCGGCTCGGGCGCGCCGTACATCCTCAGCCAGCTGACCGGTTCCTACCAGTCGATGCCCGACTTCCTGGACACCCAGCACAGCATCGAGACCAAGGCCGACGCCGACGCCTACCTGCAGCGCATGGAAGGCTTCGCCCGCCTGATGGATCAGGAAACCCTGATCGCCAAGAAGGACTACGCCGACGGCGTGATCCCGCCGGACTTCGTCATCGACAAGGCCCTGGTGCAGATGAAGGCCTTCGCCGACACGCCCACGGCCGACGCGCCGCTGGTCAAGTCGGTGGCCCGTCGCACCAAGGAAAAGAAGATCGACGGCGACTGGGCCGGCGAGGCTTCGAAGGTCTATGAGAACTCGGTGCTGCCGGCCCTGAAGCGCCAGATCGCCCTGCTGGAGAGCGTGCGCCCGAAGGCCACCCACGACGCCGGCGTGTGGCGCCTGAAGGACGGCGGCGACTACTACGCCGTGTCGCTGAAGAACTACACGACCGCGACCATGAGCCCCGACGACATCCACCAGTTGGGCCTGGATCTGGTGAAGTCGATCTCGGTCGAGGCCGACAAGCTGTTCAAGTCGATCGGCATGAGCAAGGGCACGGTCGGCGAGCGGATGGCCGAGCTGGGCAAGGACATCTACGAGAACACCGACGCGGCCAAGGAACAGCTGATCGCCGACCTCAACGTCAAGGCCAAGTGGATCGAGAAGCAGCTGCCGGCCTATTTCGGCGCCCTGCCGAAGGCTGAACTCGAGATCCGCCGCGTGCCCAAGGCCATCGAGGCCGGCGCGCCGGGCGGCTACTACAACTCGCCCTCGCTCGACGGCAAGCGCCCGGGGATCTACTGGATCAACCTGCGCGACACCAAGGAGCAGGCCAAGTACACCCTGACCACCCTGACCGTGCACGAAGGCGTCCCGGGTCACCACCTGCAGCTGTCGCTGTCGAACGAGGCGCAAGGCCTGCCGATGATCCGCAAGGTGATCGGCTTCTCGGGCTACGCCGAGGGCTGGGCGCTCTATTCCGAGCAGCTGGCCGTCGAGATGGGCATCTACAAGGGCGACCCGCGCGGCCACATCGGCATGCTGCACGACGCCCTGTTCCGCGCCGTCCGCCTCGTGGTCGACAGCGGCATGCACTACAAGAAGTGGAGCCGCGAACAGGCCGTGAAGTACATGTCCGAGACCATGGGCGACGAGGAAAGCGGCACGATCACCGAGATCGAACGCTACGTCGTGTGGCCGGGCCAGGCCTGCTCGTACATGCTGGGCAAGATCACCTGGCTGCGGGCCCGCGAGCGCGCCAAGAAGGAACTGGGCAAGAAGTTCGACATCAAGAAGTTCCACGACGCGGGCCTGCTGTCGGGCATGACCCCGCTGACCGTGCTGGACCGCGTGGTCGACGACTACATCGCCGCGACCAAGGCCGGGAAATAAGGCTCGGGCTTCTTCGGAAGGTTCGAGGAGAGGGGAGCGCCTGTGAGGGCGCTCCCCCTTTTCGTTGGGGGGACTGAATTGGACCTGGAAAATGGGCCCGTCATCCCGGCCGCAGCGAAGCGGAGAGCCGGGACCCAGGGGCCGCCGCACTGCGCCGGCCCCTGGGTCCCGGATAAGCCCTTCGGGCTTTCCGGGATGACGACTGGGGGAGCCTAGGAGTCCGCCGCGAAATCCGTAGACGCGCTCAAGGCCGCCCAGCGCTCCAGTTCGGCCGCGCGGCGGGCGCTGGCGGCGCGGATGGCGGCGAGGGCGTCGGAGCCGAGGGGCAGGCGCAGGGGCGGCTCGTCCAGGGCGGCCAGCTGCAGGATGGCCTGGGCGGCCCGGGTCGGATCGCCGGGCTGGCGGCCGTGATACTGGGCCTGCATCCGCGCGGCGGCGCCGACGACGGCGTCGTACTCGGCCCGGCCGGCGGAGAGGGTGGTCGAGGACCCGGCGAAGTCGGTGCGAAAGCCGCCCGGTTCGACGATCGTCACCTTCACCCCGACCAGGGCCATCTCCTGGGCCAGGACTTCGGAAAAGCCCTCGATCGCCCACTTGGCGGCCGAATAGGCCGCGCGGCCGGGCGCGCCCAGCCGGCCGCCCACCGACGACAGCTGGATGAAGTGGCCAAAGCCCTGCTCGCGCAGCAGCGGAATGGCCGCCTTGGTGACGTTGATCGCGCCGAACAGGTTGGCGTCGATCTGGCGGCGGAAGTCGTCGAGCGACGTGTCCTCCACCGAGCCGATGTCGCCGTAGCCGGCGTTGTTGACCACGACGTCGAGGCCGCCGAACTCGCGCGCCGCCAGGGCGACGGCGCGCTCGGCCGCCGCGGGATCGGTGACGTCGAGGGCGGCCAGGCGTACGGCGTCGCCGTGGCGCTCGACGAGATCGGCCAGGGCGGCCGGATCGCGGGCGGTGGCGACGACGCGCTGGCCGGCCTCGAGCGCGGCCTGGGCCAGCGCCCGGCCAAGGCCGCGCGAGGCGCCGGTGATCAGCCATCTGCGGGACATGGCGGTTCTCCTCTCAGGCCGGGATCAGCGGGCCGCGGTTTCGATCAGGGCCGAGACGGCGTGCGGGTGCGAGATCATCACCACGTGCGAGGCGCCGGGCACGGTGACGACCTGGCGGGCGTAGGCGCGCTTCGCCATCCAGGCCATGGCGGCCGGCGGGATGTTGCAGTCGGCCTCGCCATAGACCCACCAGGACGGGATGGTCTTCCAGGCCGTCGCGACGGCCTTCTCGGCGCCGGCGGCGTCGGTCAGGGGGCGCTGGGCGACGGCCATCAGCCGGGCCTTGGCCAGCGGCACGTCGGCGGCGAACTGGGCCGGGAACTTGTCCTGCCGGATATAGAGGTCGTGGGCGCCGCCGGGCAGGTCGACCGGCTTGTCGAGCGCCTCGCCCAGAGTGCCGCCCGGGAACTTGCCGGCCAGGTCGAAGGTGCTTTCGCCGACCTCGGGCGCGAAGGCGGCGACATAGACGAGGCCCTTGACGTTGGGCGCGCCGTCGGCGGCGGCCGAGATCACCGTGCCGCCGTAGGAGTGGCCGACCAGCACGACGGGGCCGGGGATCGAATTGATCACCGTGCGCACGGCGGCGGCGTCGGAGGCCGCGCCGCGCAGCGGATTGGCGGCGGCCACCACGTGGTAGCCGTCGCGGGTCAGGTCGGCGACCACGCCGTCCCAGCTGCTGGAGTCGGCGAAGGCGCCGTGCACGAGGACGATGGTGGGCTTGGCGGCGGCGGGCGGGGCGGCTTGGGCGGCGACGACGCCGGTGAGGCTGAAGGCAAGGGCGAAGGCGAGGGCGGTCTTGGACATGGAAGGTCTCCTTAAGGCGTGTGGAAGGGCGGGCTAGCCGAAGGTGAAGACGTAGGCGCGGGCGCCGGGGTCGAGGAATTCGATCGCGAAGGTGCGGTCGGTGACAGGGCCGGCCTGGCGGACCAGCTGGTGCATGCGGGGGCGGTCGATCACGCCCGAGCCGTCGGCGGCGACGTCCCAGCCGTGATCCGTACCCGGCGCTGCGCCGTCGAGCGTGACGCGGAAGCGCAACCTTTGGCCGGGCGCGGATGGGGCCAGCACCATGTGCAGGTCGCGGGCGTGGAAGCGGTGGACGAGGCCGGCGCCCGGCGCGGCGGTGGTGGCGAACTCGCGGCCCGCCGTCCAGTCGCCGGTCAGGCCCCAGCCGTTCAGTGGCAGGCGGTCGGGCGCCTTGTAGAGGTGGCTGCGGTCGGGCCGCAGGCCGCCCGGCGAGACGCAGGCCTGCGCCTGGCCATAGCCGACATAGCTCTCGCCCGAGCCGAGGTCGTTCCAGTCCGCAGCCGCCTCGGGTCCACGTCCGACGGCGGGCGTCGGACCCTTAGGAACGGCAGGGCCGGGGATTTCGGCCAGCAGATCCTGGATCCGGCGATCGCAGGCGTCATAGCCGCCCTCGCCGTCGACATGGCCGCGCGTGCGGCCGTCGGCGCCGATGAAGTGGAACGACGGCCAGGCGTTGTTGCCAAAGGCGCTCCAGATCCGCCGCTCGCTGTCGAGCACGACCGGGAAGTCGACGCCAAGATCGGTCAGGGCCTGCCGCACATTGGCGGTCTCGCCCTCGAACACGAACTCGGGGGTGTGGACACCGACGATCGCCAGGCCCCGGTCGCCGTAGCGGGCCTTCCAGGCGCGCAGGTAGGGCAGGGCGCGCAGGCTGTTGATGCAGGAATAGGTCCAGAAGCAGACGACCACGACCTTGCCGCGCAGGGATGCGGCGTCGAGCGGCGGGCTGTTCAGCCAAGGGCCGGACAGGCGCAGGGCGTTCAGCGCCGGCGAGGGCTCCAGCGCCCGGGCCAGGGCCTGGCGGGCCGGCGGCAGGGCCAGCACCCCGCCCAGCGACAGGGCGCCGAGGCCGGCGGCCTTCAGCCAGGTGCGGCGCGACAGCGGATGGGCGTTCGGATCGGCCATGGCGATGGCTCCTTCCCAGCTAGGCGTCAGGCCCAGCGGGCGCCGTCGAGGACGGCCTTGGCGAAGGCCTGGGGCGCTTCCTGCGGCAGGTTGTGGCCGACGCCGCCGCCGATCAGGCGGTGCTCGTAGCGGCCCTTGAACTTGCCGGCGTAGGCGGCGGGGGCGGGATGGGGCGCGGCGTTGGCGTCGCCTTCCATCGTGATGGTCGGAACGGTGATGACGGGCGCCTGGGCGAGTTTCGCCTCCATCGCGTCGAAGCGGGCCTCGCCCTGGGCCAAACCCAGCCGCCAGCGGTAGTTGTGGATGGTGATGGCCACGTGGTCAGGATTGGCCAGCGAGGCGGCCGAGCGGGCGAAGGTGGCGTCGTCGAAGGCCCACTTGGGCGAGGCGGTCTTCCAGATCAGCCTGGCGAAGGCGTCGGTGTTCTGGGCGTAGCCCTTCGCGCCGCGCTCGGTGGCGAAATAGAACTGGTACCACCAGGAGAGCTCGGCCTCCGGCGGCAGCGGGGCGGCGTTGGCCTGCTGGCTGCCGATCAGGTAGCCGCTGACGCTGACGAGGGCCTGGCAGCGGTCGGGCCACAGGGCCGCGACGATGTCGGCGGTGCGCGCGCCCCAGTCGAAGCCGGCGATCACGGCTTTCGGGATGTTCAGCGCGTCCATCAGGGCGATGACATCGGCGGCCAGGGCGGCCTGCTGGCCGTTGCGGGGCGTCGCCTCGGCGCGGAAGCGGGTGGTTCCGTAGCCGCGCAGGTGCGGGACGATCACCCGCTTGCCGGCCGCGGCCAGGATCGGGGCCACTTCGGCGAAGGCGTGGATGTCGTAGGGCCAGCCGTGCAGCAGGATCACCGGGGCGCCGTCGACGGGTCCCTGCTCGGCGTAGCCGACCACGAGGTCGCCGGCCTCGACCTGGCGCAGGGTCCAGCCCGGCTGGGCGGGCGCGGCGCGGGCCTTGGAGACGGCCAGGGCGGTCAGGGCGGCGGCTCCGCCCAAGACGACGGCGGCCTGGAACAGGCGGCGACGGCGAAGATCGATGGCGGGCGAGGCGGACGACGCGGTCATGGGTGGCTCTCCGGTTGGGCGGCGACAGTGGCGCGGACGGGCGGACGGGGATTGGCGGCGGCGATCGTGATTTGGACCGGCTGGAAGCGGCGAGGCGGGCCGATGGGACGGGGGAGGGATCGGCCCGCCGCTCCGGGCCTCAGATCAGGTTCAGCTCGACGTCGATGTTGCCGCGCACGGCCTTGGAGTAGGGGCAGGTCCGGTGGGCGGCCTCGACCAGGGCGCGGGCCGTCTCGGACGCCAGGCCCGGCAGGCTGACATTGAGGCGGGCGCGCAGCACGAAGCCTTCGCCGGCCTTGGCCAGATCGACCTCGGCGTCGACCGCGACGTCGGCCGGCAGGGCCACGCCCTGGGCGCGGGCGGCCAGGCCCATGGCGCCGATGAAGCAGGCCGACCAGCCGGCGGCGAACAGCTGCTCGGGATTGGTCCCGGGGCCGGCGCTTCCCGGCGGCGACAGGCGCACGTCCAGCTTGCCGTCGGTGCTGCGGGCCGCGCCGTCGCGGCCGCCGGTGACGTGGGTCGCGCCGGTGTAGAGGACGGCGTCGATCGGGGTGGTCATGGCGTTTTTCCTTTTCAATCGGATCCGATGTAATCGGTACCGATTTCATAAATCGGAGTTCGAGCGCGTGTCAACCTTCCGATTTAATCGGATCCGATTTATATTCGCGGCGTCCGACCCGCTCCCGCTTCGAAAAGGCCGCCATGACGACGCCCGATACGCCGCCCGTTCCCGAGAAGAAGGCCCCGCGCCTCGCCGATTTCCTGTGCTTCGCGGTCTATTCGGCCAACCTGGCCTATGGCCGGGCCTACAAGCCGATCCTCGATGAACTGGGCGTGACCTACACCCAGTGGATCATCATCGTGGCGCTGTGGGAGGAGGACGGCCAGAGCGTCAAGAGCCTGGGCGACAAGCTGTTCCTGGAGTCCAACACCCTGACCCCGATCCTCAAGAAGCTGGAGAGCCTGGGCTATCTGACCCGCCGCCGCGATCCCGCCGACGAGCGCCAGGTGATCGTCAGCCTGACGGAAGCCGGGCGGGCTTTGCGCGAGAAGGGCGGCCAGAGGACCCTGGTCAAGGCCACGGGCCTGGCGCCGGAGGAGTTCGCGCAGGTGCAGAGGACGGTGACGAAGGTGCGCGACAACCTGCTGCGGCACGCGAATGACGGGAGGTGGGGGGCGGTCTGCGTGAAGCGGGCGGTCAGAAGACCCTGGTCACGGGTCTGGCGCGGGAGGAGTTCGCGCAGGTGCAGAGGACGGTGACGAAGGTGCGCGACAACCTGCTGCGGCACGCGAATGACGGGCAAGGGGGCTCCAAACTCCCGTCATCCCGCCACAAGCGTGGGTATCCAGGAAAAGGGCGCTCAGCCGCGCGTCTGGATAGTCTCGAGACTCCGTCGGCCGCCCATCCACAGCTAGGGTCTCTTCCAAGGGCGACGGACCTTGCGTTGCGTCTGTCATTTCATGGCGAAAGGTCCGCCGGACCGTGCGCACGAAGCGCCGGCCTCAAATCCCCCGCGACGGCGGCCCGCGCAGGGCTTAAACAGCCGCCTCGTTCGAAAGGCCCGACCATGTCCCTCCACATCGCCCTGCTGCGCGGCGTCAACGCCGCCGGTGGTCGTCTGATCACCGCCGACGAGCTGACCGGCCTGCTGACCGATCTCGGCCACACCGAAGTCCGCATGGGCCCCAAGGTCGGCGACCTGGTGTTCGAGAGCGGCGAGCGCACCGGCGCGGAACTTCAGACCCAGATCGAAACCGAGCTGATGGCGCGCCTGGGCCTGCGCACCGATGTCTATGTCCGCACCGCCGAGGCCTGGCGGGCCCTGGTCGCGGCCAACCCGTTCCCGGACTTCGCGGCGGCCGATCCGGGCTGGCTGATGACTCTGTTCTGCAAGGACACCCCCGACAAGAAGGCCATGGGCGCCCTGCGCGCGGCGATCCGCGGGACCGAGCAGGCGCGGGCCGAAAGCCGCCAGATCTATGCGATCTATCCCGACGGCGTCGGCGGCTCGAAACTGACCACCAGCCTGGTCGAGAAGACTCTCGGCACGCGGATCACGGGGCGGACGTGGACGACGGTGCTGGCGCTCGCCGACATGCTCGAGCCGATCTAGTCCTCACTGTCTTTCCTGTCGCCATCGCCCCGCCCCTCTTCAGCCGCGCCGGCTTCGGCGAACGGCGAGACGCCTCTGAACGTCCGCCCTGGGCGGGCGGCTCAAGGTCGGCCATCGGGGCGGGCGCTAATTTCCGGACCCGACCCATTGCGGACGTTGAGAGCATCTGCTGCTAAGCTCTGCCGATGACCAGCCTTGAAACCGCATTCGCCGAGTTTTTTGAAAGCCGAACGCTAGAAGCGGCGCAACGTTTAGAGGTCATGCTGGACGAGAAATATCCGGATGACCCGCTTATCCAGGAGTGCGTCGCAATACTGGCGGCCTATCGCCCCGGTGGCGGCGATCTTCTTTTTGATGAACGGCAAATAGAGCCGCATCTCCAGCGGGTGCGCGCGCATCTTGGCTTTCGCGCTGCCGCGTCCTAGGGGGCCGCTAACCACCCTCAGCCGACATAAGATCCGTCCGCTTCTTGGCGGGTTGTCGGTAGCGGTGGATGTCCCCGCCACAGGGCGGGGATGACAGGAGTGGGAGCGGTGGAAGGGATCGGGGGTCGCCGGCTGGCGGTGAAACCCCTCACCCTCCCACCGCTGCGCGGCGGGCCGCTCCCTCTCTCTCAGAGAGAGGGATTCCAATTACTTCTTCGGCGGCCTCGCCGCCTGGACCTCGATCTCGACCAGCATGCCGTCGGCGACGAGGGCCGAGACCTGGCTGGTGATGCGGGAGGGCTTGTTGGGCTGTTCGGCGGTGCCGAAGAAGGTCTTGTAGCCTTCCATCATGCCGGCGAAGTCCATCATGCCGTCCTTGGCGGGGTCGCCGACCAGCAGGACGCGCATCATGACGACGTCCGACAGGGTGGCGCCCTGGCTCTTGAGGGCGTCTTCCAGGCGCTTGATGACGCCGATGGTCTGGGTCTTGGTGTCACCGAACTTTGCGACGCCCGTGGCGTTGGCGTCGACGACCGGCGGGGTCATGCCGCTGACATAGATGGTGTCGTAGCCGGCCGGCACGGTGACGACGCTGGCGATGGCCGACTTGGGGTCGCCGCCGCGGACGATCCCCTGGGCTTGCGCCGCGAGCGGGGCGGCGAAGGCGGCGGCGCCGAGCAGGGCGAGGGCGAGGCGTTTCATGGGCGTTTCCTTCCGAGAGAACGAATTCATCCTTGGTGCGAAATCCTCGTCCTTCGACAGGCTCAGGATGAGGATTTCTACTGGGACGCCGAAGTCGCCCTCACCCTGAGCTTGTCGAAGGGCGAGGGCGCTCCACGCGTTGGGGATCAGTGGGCCTGCAGGCCGCGGGCCTTGGCCTTGGCGTTCGACTGGGCGCGGACGCTGGAGATGTCGGCGAAGCTGACGGGCTTGCCCTTGTTGCCCCAGGCGCCGCGCACGTAGTTGAGCAGACCGGTCAGCTCGGCGTCGGACAGGTCGTCCTTGAACGAGGGCATGCCGGCCCGGCCGTTGATCACGACGGCGGCCATGAGCTTGCCGTCGCCCTGGACGATCGGCGCGCCGGCCAGGGCCGGAAAGGCGCCCTTGACGCCCTTGCCGGTGGCCTGGTGGCAGGCCGAGCAGTTGTCGGCGTAGAGGGTCTGGCCGGTCGGCGGCGCGGCCAGGGCGGCGGAAGCCCCCAGGGCCAGCGGCGCGGCGGCGGCCAGGGCGGCGATGATGGCGTTGCGAAGCATCAAGTCTCCCCGAGGGTCAGAAGTGCGAAGGTCAGGCGGCGCGGACGCGGGCGTGCAGCTTGCCGATCTGCTGCCAGGCCGACTCGATGGCCCCGGCCTGCCAGCCGCCAAGATAGCTGAGGTGCTCGCCGGCCAGGTAGAGGCGGCCGTCGGGTTCGCACAGCACCGGATAGGCGCTCTTGCGGCCCTCGTCGCTCCACTCGGCCCAGCCGCCGAGATTGAACTCGGCCAGGTGCCAGCAGAACGAGAAGGCGTTCTCGTAACTGTCGGCGTATTCGGGGAACACCTTCTGGCCGGCGGCCACGGCGAAGGCGGCGCGGTCGGCGGGGCTCTTGGCGCTGATCTTGGCCGCTTCGCCGCCGAACGAATAGTAGCCCAGCAGCACGCCCTTCTGCGACTGCCAGCCGGTCGACGGCAGGCTGATCGTGCCGATGCCGGGCATGTCGTTGTAGATGTGGCCGCCGTAGATGAAGTGGTCCTCTTCCCAGAAGCGGCGCTTCATCTGCAGGCCGATCTTGTTGACCGGGGCGTAGGCCACGCCCTCCATCGCCGCCTTGAACGGCTTGGAGGCCTGCAGGTCGACGCCGCGCAGCACGCTGAGCGGGATGGTGCAGATGCAGTAGTCGGCGCTGATCTCGTCCTTCTCGCCGAAGGCGTCGCGGTAACCGATCTTCACGCCCTTGGCGTCCTGGCGGATGGTCTCGACGACGCTGGAATAGCGTATCAAGCCCCCGACCTTGCGCTCGAAGGCCTTGGCGATCTGGTCCATGCCGCCGATCGGTTGGAGCATGGTGCGCTGCTGCTCGTAGCCGGCGACGGAGGTCAGGGTGCGCCAGGCGCCCGAATGCAGCACGTCGGCCATGCTGCGCGGGGTGGAGGGCTTGCCGGGGCCGGGCGAGACACCGGCGCCGGGATGGACGTCGAAGCCGCGGCCGTCCGTGCCGGTATAGGCGAAGTCGGTGGGGGAAAGCCGGCCCTCGTTGACCATGTAGGCGACGAAGAGGTCGCGGTCTTCGGCGGTCATCGCGCTGTCCAGCCCGCCCTTGGCGGCGACCTTGGCGATCAGTTCGGCGGCGTGGCCGCGGGCGTCGGCGGCGATCTCGCCCTTGCGGACGGGCTTGCCCTTCAGCGGACCCTCGCCCTTTTCGAAGTAGACATAGGCCGCGTCGTTGTCGTTGACGAAGCTCTCCAGCGGCACGCCGAAAAGCTTGGTGTAGTGCAGGGTCGAGCGGTGGTGATACGGGATCCGCCAGGGGCCGTGATTGATGTAGAGCCCCTCGTCGAACTGGCAGGTCTGGTCGTTGCCGTTGAGGTCGACGTGGCGGAAGCCGCCCCGGGCGGTCTGGCAGCGGCCGCCGGCGAAGCCGCGGGCCTCCAGCACCTGCACCTCGTAGCCATGCCTGGTCAGTTCGTAGGCGGCGGTCAGGCCGGCCAGGCCCGCGCCCAGCACCACCACCTTGATCCCCTTGCCGCCGCCGTCGAGCGCGGGCGGCGCGGCCTGGGCCGAGGCGAAGCCGTAGCCCAGGGCGTCCATGCCGGCCATGGCCAGCGACACCCCGCCATAGGCCGCCAGGCCCTCGAAAAACCGACGACGCGTCAGAACTCCGTCCATATGCCCGCCCTGCTTTCTTGTCCCGCCGATCGATGCCGCGGCGGT
This sequence comes from Caulobacter sp. GW821-FHT09B11, assembly GCF_059418205.1. Taxonomy (NCBI): domain Bacteria; kingdom Pseudomonadati; phylum Pseudomonadota; class Alphaproteobacteria; order Caulobacterales; family Caulobacteraceae; genus Caulobacter; species Caulobacter sp. GW821-FHT09B11. The sequence continues at coordinate 88,467 of NZ_JBWKPK010000020.1, forward strand.
GGGGTCCATCTCGAAATCACCGTCTCGTCGGGGCAATCCATTTGCCGCGCGAGGAGCCTTCGACCTGTCGAGGAACGCCGTTGTGCCGAGCCCTTGGGCGCCTGTGCGTGCGCATGAGCGAAGTCTGGGCGAAGGGCGTGCGGCGGCGGAATCGAAGGTCGAAACGAAGGGAGCCGGACACTGGGCCCGGCTCCCCATAACGCTGGATTTTCCAGTGCTTAGCCAGCGCCTAGAACGTGTAGGTCAGGCGTCCGTAGTAGTAGCCGCCGTTGATGCCGAAGGGCGAGTAGGACGGATACTGGGTGACGCAGCCGCCGCCGGAGGCGACGCAGGCCGTCTGGAAGGCGGCCGAATACTTGTCGGGATACTCGTTGAACAGGTTGTTGGCGCCGATCGCCGCGGTGACCCCGACCGGGAACTTGTAGGAGACCTCCAGGTCGGTGATCGCCGTGGCGCTGACCACGGTCATCAGCAGCGGGCCGGTGCCGGGATCGGCCAGGGCCGAGGCCTTGCCGTAGAAGGTCTCGGTCAGGCTGACGGTGAGCGGGCCGAAGCTGTAGAGGCCGTTCAGCCCGATCTTGTACTTGGGCGAGGCGGTCTCGAGCAGCGAGGCGGCGTTGCCGGCGAACAACACCTGGCCGCTCGGGAAGGCCGTGCTGGTGGTGGCCAGGGCGGACGGGGCGGCCTTGACCTTGGTGATCTTGGTCTCGTTGTAGTTGCCGCTCAGCGTCCAGTCGATGCGGCCGTAGTCGCCCAGGTCGGTCGGGTAGGACAGCACCACGTCGACGCCCTGGGTGCGGGTGTCCAGGCCGTTGGAGAAGATATTGATGCCGGTGCTGGTGACGGTGCTGTCCAGCACGTTGCCGTTGGCGGCGATCGCGGCGTTGACGTTGGCGTTGACCACCACGCCGTTGCGGATGCCGTAGATCGAGCTGGAGCCGAAGATCCGGTCTTCGAGCTTGATGCGGTAGAAGTCGATCGTGGCCGTCAGCTTGGGCAGCGGGTGGGCCACCACGCCGAGGCTGTAGTTGGTCGACTTCTCGGGCTTCAGCTTGGAGATGCCCAGCAGGGCCGCCGCCGCCGAGTTCGGCGCCAGCTGCACGAAGGCGCTGGTCGGCGAGACGTTGGTGGCCGAGTAGTAGGACTCCGCCAGGGTCGGGGCGCGGAAGCCGGTGCTGACCGTGCCGCGGACGGCGATCATCTCGTTGAAGTCGTAGCGGCTGGTCAGCTTGCCGACCGTGGTGTCGCCGAAGTCGCTGAAGTCTTCGTAGCGCAGGGCCGCGTCGATCTTCCAGGGCGCGATCGGCGAGACCGCCAGGTCGGTGTAGAGCGCCCAGCTGGTGCGGCTGTGGCCGCCGGCGTCGGTCTTGGAGAAGCCGGGGTAGGACTGCGAGCCTTCCTTGTAGGTCGAGGCCGCGTCGCCCGCCCCGATGGCGTAGGTGTCGCGGCGCTGCTCGACGCCCAGGGCGACGTTCAGCGGCGTGGCCAGGCCGACCTCGAAGTCGTGGCTAAGGTCGACATTGTTGGTCCACTGGGTGGTGCGCCAGCTGCCGGCGTGGAACGAGGTGGGGGTGAAGCCCTTGGCCGTGGTCGTCGAGGTGTCGGCGTAGAGGCTGGCGTTGGCCGAGTCCTCGACCCGCACCTCGATGTCGTCGAGGCCGTAGGTGGACGACACGTCGAGATCCCAGCCCAGCACCTTGCCGCTGAGGCCCAGCGTCATGGCGTAGTCGTCCTCGATGATCCGTTCGCGCGGGCTGAAGCCGTTGGGGAACGGACGGTCGGCCGCGCCCATCTTGCCCTGCACGCGGTTGTAGCGGCGGTAGTTCTCGTAGGCCGAGGCGTCCTTGTGGCCGTAGGTGCCGAACGAATAGACCTCGAAGTCGGCGGGCAGCTCGACCCCGGCGTTGAAGGCCAGGACGTGCATCCGATACTCGGCGTCGCCCGAGATCAGGTTCAGGTTCGGATAGCCCGCGATCTTGCTTTCGACGGCGTTGTTGGCGGTCGAATAGCTGGGGCTGGCGGGGTTGTAGACCCGCTGGTCGGGCAGGCCGCGGTTGGAGAAGCCGTGGTATTTGCTCTCGACGGTGAGGTTCAGATAGCTGTTCTCGGTCGGCGTCGTGCCGATGTTGGCCGAGAACGAGGCGGTCTTGCCGCCGCCGTCGAAATACTCGCCGCCCGTGGCCGAGACCACGCCGCCGCTGTCGGCCTTCTTGAGGATGATGTTGACGACGCCGGCGATGGCGTCGGTGCCGTACTGGGCGGCGGCGCCGTCGGTCAGCACCTCGATGCGGCCGATCGACGACATCGGGATGAAGCCGAGGTCGGCGGCGGCGGCGCCCTGGTAGGGGCCCGACAGCACCGCGAAATTGGCCGTGGTGTGGCGGCGCTTGCCGTTGATCAGCACCAGCGCCTGGTTGGGCGACAGGCCGCGCAGGCGGGCCGAAAGGGTGAGGTTGGCCGTGTCGCCGCCGAACGCCTGGGCGTTGAAGGACGGGACCAGATTGGCCAGTCCCAGGCGCAGGTCGACCTGGCCGGTGCGCTCGAGCGTGGCGGTGTCGACCACCTGCACGGGCGCGGGGCTGTCGGCGACCCGCAGGCCGGTCTGGCGCGTGCCGGTGACGATGACGGTGTCGAGCTCGACGGAATCCGGCGCCGGGGCCGGTTCCGCGGCCAGCGCCATGGTGGAGGTGCAGAGAGCAATCGACAGGGTGGAGATCCCCGCGATCAAATTATTCTTTAGATTATTATTCATTGGTAGCCCCCTCTTCGCATAATCAACGCATGATTGATGACTCCTCCGTGGGGTTCCGCCCTAGATGTATTCTTATAGTTGAACGCGAATACAAGACTGCACAGTGGCTATGCCAAGGGTGAGCGTCGGGCACGGGGGCAGGTTCGGCAATGGGCAGGCGGCTTTGCGGGGGCGTTACATGATCGCTAAGGCGCAAGCCGCCGCATTTCGTGGCGCCGAACGGCGGTTTCTCAGTCCGATTGATCGTCCGGCCGGCGCCCCGGATAACGGCGTTTGATCGAGCGCGCACGAGCGGGGGCTCGCCGTTGGCGGTTATCCGACCAGCGGAGTCGGGGTGGGGAGTGAGGGGGTGATGACCCTTCCGGAGGAACCCCGGACATCAGGTCCATAATCTGCTCGTCATCCCGGAAAGCCCGGAGGGCTTATCCGGGACCCAGGGGCCACGCGCAGTGAGGCGGCCCCTGGGTCCCGGCTCTACGGTCCGCTGCGCGGCCCTCCGGCCGGGATGACGGTGGGGGAGGGGTGGAAGTGAGGGCGCGCCCCTACCGCCCCTCGCCAACCGTCCAGCCGCCGCCCAGGGCCTGGTAGAGGGCGATGGCGTTCTGCAGGCGGGCTTCGCGTACCTGGGCGAGGCCGAGGTCGACGGCCAGCAGGCTGCGCTGGGCGTCCAGCTCCTCCAGATAGGACACGTAGCCGGCCCGGTAGCGGCGGCGGGCGTGGTCGAGGGCCGAGGCGGCGGCGGCGCGCTGGCGTACGGCGGCCTCTTCCTGCTCGGCCAGCCGGCCGGTCCCCTCCAGGGCGCTCTCGACCTCGCCGAAGGCCGTGAGGGCGGCCTTGCGATAGGCGAAGGCGGCCTGGTCGCGGCGGGCGGTCGCCGCGTCTGATTGAGCCCGCAGGCGGCCGCCGTCGAAGAGCGGCGCCAGGGCGCTGGCCCCCAGGCTCCAGATGGCGATCGGGTCGAGGGGCTCGACATTGAGCCCGCCGCCGGCCGCCGACAGCCGCACCTGGGGCAGGAAGGCGGCGCGGGCGGCGGCCAGGCTGGCGTCGGCGGCGGCCAGGGTCGCTTCGGCCTGGGCGATGTCGGGCCGGCGGGCCAGCAGGGCCGAGGGCAGGGGCGCGGCGGGCTGTGGGATGGCCAGGGCGTCGAGGCTTCCGCGCGTCACCGCCCCGGGGACGTCGCCGACCAGCAGGGTCAGGGCGTTTTCCTGCCGGCGGACGGCCAGCTCCAGGGCCGGGACGCGCTGGACGGCGGATTCCAGTTCGCCCTGCGCCTGGCGCAGTTCGAGGTCGGAGGTGACGCCCTCGCCGGCCCGGCGGCGGGCGCGGGCGGCGGCTTCCTGGCGCGAGGTCAGGGTGGCGCGGGCGGTGGCCAGCTGGGCGTCCAGCGACACCAGGGCGACATAGGACCGGGCGACGGCGGCGGCCACCGACAGGCGGGCGGCGTCGCGGGCGTCGCGGCTGGCCTGCAGGCTGGCGCGGCCGGCGGCGTCGCTGGCCCGGATCCGGCCCCAGAGGTCGATCTCGTAGGCGATCTGGAGCTCGGACTGCACGGCGGTGCTGGTGGTCGCAACGCCGAAGGCGTTGAAGGTGCGCTCCTTCTGCGCGCCGGCCGTCAGGTTGAGCGAGGGCAGGAGAGCGGCGTGGGCCAGGCGGCTCTGGGCCTCGGCTTCGCGCACCCGTGCTTCGGCGGCGCCCAGGTCGGCGTTGCGGGCCAGGGCGGCGGCGACCAGGTCGGACAGGCGCGGGTCGCCGAAGGCCTTCCACCAGTCGGCGGCGACAGCGTCGGCGCTGGTTTCAGCCGGGGCGCGCCAGCCGGCGGGCGGGGCCAGGCTCGCCTCAGGCGGCGGCGCGGTCTTCGGACCGGGCGTCGCGCAGGCGGCCAGCAGGCCGGCCAGGGACAGACCCGTGAGGAGAAGGCGGCGCGCCATCAGCGGCGGCCCCCATTCTGCTTGGATGTGGCGACGTCGACCTCGGCCTCGACCGACATGCCCGGGCGCAGGCGGGCCAGGTCGGGCTGGCCCGTGTCGAGCACGATGCGCACCGGCAGGCGCTGGGCGATCTTGGTGAAGTTGCCGGTCGCGTTCTGGGCCGGGAGGATGCTGAACTCCGAACCGGTGGCCGGCGAGACCTGCTCGACCCGTCCGGTGAAGCGCTGGTCGCCCAAGGCGTCGACGGTGACGGCGGCGGTCTGGCCCGGGCGCATGCGGCCCGACTGGCGCTCCTTGAAGTTGGCGATCACCCAGCGCTGCGGGGGCACGAGCGCCACCAGCTGGCTGCCGGCGGTGACGTACTGGCCACGCCGGACCCCGACCTGGCCCAGCTGACCGTCGGTGGGGGCCGTGACGATGGTGTTGGCCATGTCGATCTCGGCCAGGCGCAGGGCGGCGCGGGCGGCGGCGACGGCGGCCTCCAGGCCCTGGCGCGAGACGCCGACCGAGCGGACGTCCTGGCGGGCGATCTCGTGACCGGCCTGGGCGGAAGCGAGCGTGGCCTCGGCGGCGCGCAGGGCCGCGCGGGCCTGGTCGCGCTCGCGCAGCGACACCGAGCCGTCGGTGGCGAGGTCGGCGACGCGGGCCATGTCGGCGCGGGCCCGCTCGACCTGGGCCTGGGCCGAGCGGATGTCGGCGGCGCGGCTGAGGACCGTGGCTTCGCGGGAGGCGCGGGCCTGGACGGAATTGGCCAGGTCGGCCTCGCGGGCGGCCAGGGTGGCGCGGGCCTGGTCGAGGCGCTGGGCGTAGATTCGCTGGTCGACCTCGAACAGCGGCTGGCCGGCGCGCACGGCCTGGAAGTCCTGGGACATGACCTTGACCACGTAGCCGCTGAGTTGGGGCGCGATGGTCGTCACCTGGCCGCGGACATAGGCGTTGTCGGTGCGCTGCACCGAGCCGGCGAAGGGCGGCAGCTTCCACAGGAACAGGATCAGCAGCATCACGACGAGGGTGACCAGGGCCGTCAGCACGATGGCCCGGGCGCTGGGCGGCTTGGGCCGGGCCGGCGGCGGGGCGGCCGCGGCGGCGCGGTCCTCCGGCTGGGGCGCGGATTGAGGAGCGGAAGGCGGCGGCGAGGGCGCGTCGGTCATGCGGTCTCTCGGGCGGGGGCGGACGGGGCGGCCGGCGCCGGCGCGGGCGGCGAGGCCGCCATGCGTCGGGCCAGGAGGAAGAACAGGAAGCCGGCGTAGGCGAACTGCAGCAGGGCGATGACGCCGACCACCAGGAAGACGTCGTTGAAGGCCAGGACGTTGGCCTGCTGGGTCAGCTGCTGGGTCAGGAGAGCGCTGGCGTCGGCGGCGCGGAAGGCCGGGTCGGCCTGGGTGGGGGCGTAGACCCCGGCATAGGCCTGCAAGGTCGCGGCGACCGCGGGGTCGGTTCCGGTCAGGCGCTCGGCCAGGCCTACGGCGTGCGACTGGGCGCGGACGGTCTGCAGCGTGCCCAGCATCGATGCGCCGAACAGGCCGCCGAGGTTCTGGGCCACCCCGAACATGACCGAGAAGGTGATGATCGAGCCCAGGCCACGGGTCAGCAGCTGGCCGATGCCGAACATGAAGGATGGCCCCAGGAACATGGCCGCGGCGAAGGCCAGCAGGGCCTGGCTGACGAAGAGGTTGGCCGGCGCGGTCTGGACGGTGGCCTGGGCGTCGAGGAACGAGCCCATGGCGATCAGCAGGATCGAGCCCAGGAACTGCGGCGCCAGGGTCTTCTGGTTGAGGGTCATGGCGCTGGTGACGATGCCGGCCGCGGTGGCCGCCAGCACCACGCCGTAGAGCAGGCGCTGCTGCTCCTGCGCCAGGCCCAGGGCCTGCATCAGGCCGGCGGCCCCGACGCTCTGCTCGGAGAGGATCACCCGCACCAGGGCGACGTTGAGACAGAAGCGCAGGAAGGCGCCGGTGGCGACCCAGCGGGTGTCGATCAGCGGGTGGGTGCGGCCGTGCTCGACCAGGGCGCCGGCGACCAGCAGGACGACGGCGGCGGCCAGGCACCAGCCCAGCCAGGGGGCTTCGAACCACCAGACGATGCGGCCCAGGCCCAGCACCGCGACCAGCAGGCCAAGGCCGCCGCCCAGCAGGCCGAAGGTCAGGATGTCCATGCCCTCGAAGACGTGGATGCGCACCCCCTGGGGCAGGCGGAACAGGGTGACGGCGGCCAGGCACGCGGCGGCCAGGCACGCCTCCAGCGCATAGAGGCCGTGCCAGTAGGCGGCGTCGAGCAGGCCGGTCGAGATCAGCCGGGCCAGCGGCGCGCCCAGCTGCGAGACGCCGACCCCCAGCACCAGGGCGCCCATCCGGAACGAGGCCGGGAAGGCCTGCAGCATGTAGAACATGGCCAGCGCCGTGAGCGCGGCCGCGCCGACGCCGCTGATCGCCCGCAGCAGCAGGGCCATGGCGAAGTTGTCGAGCAGCAGGTGGGCGAAGGCGGTGACGGTGTAGAGGGTCAGGAACACCAGCGCGAACCGGCGGATGCCGAACTGCTGGCGGTACTTCACCAGCAGCAGGTTCATCGAGATGTTGGTCATCACGTAGATGGTGGTCAGCCAGGCGCCCTGGACGGGGCTGAGGCCCAGCGAGCCCTGGATGGCCGGCAGGTTGACCGAGACCAGGGCCGTGCCCAGCGAACCGGTGATCCCGATCAGCAGGCTGATCAGGCCGTGGATGACGCGGAAGTGGGTCGGGAAGGCGGGCGTCGACGGCGAGCCGGGCAGCAGCGGCCGCTCGTGCGGCAGCCAGTCCGGGACCGGTCCGATCTGCTCGCCGTGCTGGGGCATCGCGCGGCCCCGTCAGGCGGAGGGCGACGTGGTCAGGCGGCGCGCGCGCGGCGCTGGCGAAGCGATCGGAAACGGAAACGACGTCATCGCGCCCTCATGTCCTGTCCAGCGACGCGACTGTGGGCCGCCTCGCGCGGCCGGTCAAATGCGGCGCGGCGCGTGGTTTGACGGTTCGCGGCTAGAACCGGCTGGCCAGCCCGATCCGGACCGTGCGGCCCATGGGGTCGCGGTCGTCGCGGCCGTAGCCGGGGGCGGGACGGCCGTCGCCCAGGCGGGCGCGGGGGCGGGCGTCGAGCAGGTTCTCGACGTCGAGGCTGACGGTGAAGCCGCGGTTGCGGCGCGCGGCCGCGGCGAGGGGGCTGTCGCCGGTCGGCGTCGGCGCGACCTTGCGGTTCACCAGATAGCTGAGCTTGGCGTTGACCGTGCCGAAGGCCGCCACCCGCAGGTCGCCGTCGCCGTCGCGGCCGCTTTCGTCGCGGATGCGGTAGGCGCTGCGCCAGGCGCCGCCGGCGTTGAGGCTCCAGGACCCGCGGCGGGCGCTGAGGCTGAGGCCCAGGTCGTGGCGCGGGGTCCCGCCGCCGTCGCCGGCCAGGCGGTCCATGCGCGGCAGGCCGGCGCGGATCACCGTCTCGTCGCTCAGCCGCACCGTGTGGTTCAGCGACACCTGCACCGAGCCGGCGGCGGACGGGACCTTGGGGGCGCCGAACGGGATGGTGAAGTTGAAGTTCGAGGTCAGCGAGGTCGAGGTCGCCGAGGCGATGTTGATCGGCCGCTGGTCGATGCTGACCAGCCGGCCGTCGGCGTCGCGCTGGAAGCGCTCGGGGAAGGCGGCTTCGACGTCGGCGGTCGGCAGGGGCAGGGAGCCGATCCCGTCCACCGCCTCGCTGCGCTGGTAGCTGGCGCCGCCGGACAGGCTCCAGCGGGTGTAGGGACCGGCCGAGACCCCGAGCGTCACGGAGCGGCGCCGGGCGGCCTCGAGGTCCGGATTGCCGCCGGTCAGCGGCAGCACCTCGACCGACTGGCCGGTGCGGAAGTCGAACACCACCGTCGGGCTGCCGTAGGCGATCGGGGCGAAGCGCTGCTCGTCGGAGGGCACGTCGGCCAGGCGGAACCAGGCGCCGGAGACGTTCAGCTTCTTGATCGGCGACCAGAAGAGGTTGGCGCCGAGATTGTCGCCGCGACCGGAATCGGCCCGGCGCGCGCCGGCGGTCAGCTGCATGGCCAGGTCGCCGATCTTCGGGCCGCGCCCGTCCTCGGCGAGGGCGGCGTTGAGCAGCGGAATGGTGATCGAGGCGTCCAGGCCCTGCGTGCTGCTGGAGAAGGCGCGGTTCTGGCTGGGGCCGGCGGTTTCGGAGCGGGAGGCCGAGGCGCGGCTGGAGATGTCGGTGTTCACCGGACCGGCGGGCAGGGTCAGCAGCGTGCGGTTGGCGGCAAGGTTCAGATTGACCGAGCGGTTGTCGGTGCGGGCCTCGTTGAGTCCCGAGGTCTCGGTGCGCGAGACCGCGCCGCCGAGCATCGAGCGGATCTGCCAGCCGGCGGCCTGGCCGCCCAGCCCGCCGGTGAAGTTCACGCTCCGCCCCTCGTTGCGGTTCACCACCGGCGCGCCGCCGACCGTGGAGGTGAAGCTGCTGGTCTGGGCCTGGACCAGGGCGCGGGCCGAGCCGCGCCAGCCGCCGATCCCGCCCGTGCGGGAGAAATCGACGCCCACCCGCCGGGCTTCCGGGCGCAGGGTGGCCTCGGCGCTTTCGGGGTGGGCTTCCAGGGAGTCCGGCCGCTCGTCGGCGCGCAGCGAGGTGTCGCCGGCGACCCGCAGGCCCAGCCGGCTGGTGTTCATGTCGAGAATGCGCGAGCGGCGCAGGTCGGCCGACAGGCTGGAGGTTCCGCCGGCGGTCGGCCCGCTGGCGGAGAACAGGCCGTCGCGGCTTTCGAAGGTCTTCTGCAGGACGATGTTGACGACCCGGCGGTTGGGATCGCCGCCGACGCCGTAGGTCGCTCCGGCCGAGGGCGGCAGCACCTCGACCCGGACCAGGGCGTCGGGCGGAAAGCCCGTGAAGGCGTCGGCGTCCGACACCCGCTGGCCGTTGACGATGATCACCGGCGCGGCCCCGCCGCCGAAGCGCTTGTTCACCTCGTTGATGACCTGGCTGATGTCGTCGGCGGCGAGGGCGTCGATCTGGTCCGGACCCAGCTCGTACTCGGGCGGCATGGCCGCCGCGCCGCGCCGGGCCGTGACCTCGACGCCGTCCAGGGCGACCGGCGCCTCGTCGACCGCCTGCGGACGCGCGCTCTCGGCCTGGGCCTGAGCCTGGGCCGGGACGACGGCGGGGTCGGCGAGGACGCACAGCAGCCACAGCATCGGCCTAGCGTCCGGCTGCTCGTGACGCCGCGGGCACGGCTATTTGCCCTTGGCCAGGGTCGGGCTGTCGAGGTCGAGCTTGTCGATCGGGATGGCGAGCGCCTTGGGCGCGGCGGTCTTGATCGCCTCGCCCATCGCCTTGACGTCGCCGACCACGATGACGCTGGCCCGGGCTGGATCCAGCTCGGCCTTCGAGAAGGCCTGGACGTCGCCGGCGCTGACCGCCGAGACCTTGTCGGTATAGGCTTGGATCTCGTTCAGCGGCACGCCGTAGACCGCGAGGCTTCCGAGGATGTCGGCCAGGCCCCCGGAGGTGCCCAGATCGCGGCCGAAGTCGCCGATCAGCACCGACTTGCGGGCCTGCAGTTCGGCCGGCGAGGCCGGTTCGGTCCCCAGGCGGGTCAGCTCGCCCTTGATCAGCTCGACCACCTGGCCGGCGGACTCGTTCTTGGTCTGCACCGTGGCCGAGAAGCCGCCGGAGGCCGCGCGCGGCGTCAGGCTGGAGCCGGCGCCGTAGGAAAGGCCCCGCTTGATGCGGATCTCCTGGTTCAGGCGGGCCGAATAGCCGCCGCCCAGCACGCCGTTGGCCACCAGGCCCGCGTAGTAGCGGGGATCCGAGCGCAGGATGGCCGGCTTGGCCACGACCACGGCCGCCTGGCCGGTGCCGGGCAGGTCGATGAGCACCTCGCGCGGCGTATAGCCGGTCGGGCCGGCGGCGGGCGCCGGGGGCGGACCGGCCGGCTTGGCCCAACCGCCGAACGCCTTTTCCGCCAGGGCGAAGCCCTGTTCGGGCGTCAGGTCGCCGGTCAGCACCAGCACCGCGTTGTCGGGACGCCAGTAGGCGCCGTGGGTGCGCACCAGGGCCTCGCGGGTGATCCTGGGCAGCGAGCCCGGCGTGCCGCCGGCCACGTGGCCGTAGGCCGAGCCGGCGTAGATCACCGGAGCGACGGCGAAGCCCGCCACGCCGCCGGGACGCTGATAGGTCACCGACAGGCCGTCCAGCGCCTCGGCCCGCACGCGGTCGAGTTCCTCGGCCTTGAAGGCCGGCTTCTGGGCGACGTCGGCCATGATCGCCAGGCCTTCGGCGGCCTTGTCGGAGATGACGCTGAGGGTCAGGGACGAGCTTTCCCAGCCCGAGCCGGCCGCAAGATCGGCGCCCAGGGCCTCGGTCGCCTGGGCGATCTGGGTGGCGGTGCGGTTTCCGGCGCCTTCGGTCAGCAGTTCGGCGGTCAGGGCCGAGACGCCGGCCAGGCCTTTGGGGTCGGCGCTGGAGCCGCCCTTGACGGTGAGGTCGGCGGTGACCAGCGGCAGGTCGCTGGACTTGGCGACGATCACCCGCAGGCCGTTGGCCAGCACCTTCTCGACCGGGGTCGGCAGGACCGGCGATACCGGCTGGCCGGGGGCGGGCGGGGCGATGCGCTCGGCCTCGGGCGCCAGGGTGGTGACCGGACCGTCATAGCCGACCGAGGCCACCTTGGGCGGGGCGGGGAAGGGATCGGCCTCGCCCTTGGGCCTGGCGCTTTCCGGCAGGTAGCGGATGACGGTGCGGCGGTCGGCGGCCAGGTACTTCTTGGCCACGCGCTGGACGTCGGCGGCGGTCACCGCCTGCAGGGCGGAAAGGTCGGTGTTGGCGCGGCCGGCGTCGCCCTCGGTGCGCAGGGCGTAGCCGAGCGCCGAGGCGCGGCCGTCGATGGTCTCGCGCTCGCGCACGGCGCCGGCCAGCAGGCCGGCCTTGGCCTCGGCCAGTTCGGCGGCGGTGGGCGGGGCGTCGCGCAGGCGGGCCACCTGCGCCAGCAGCGAGGCCTCGCCCTGCTGGGCCGTCTTGCCGCCGGCCATGATCGCGCCGACGTAGAACAGGCCCTGCTGGGCGCTGTCGGGCGCGGCCGAGAAGGTCGATTGGGCGATCTTCTGGTCATAGACCAGGGCGTCGTAGAGCCGCGAGGACTTGCCGGCCGACAGGATGGCGTCCAGCACGGCCAGGGCCGGCACGTCCGGATCGGCGGCGGGCGGAGCCAGCCATGTGATCGCCACGGCCGGCAGCGGCACGTTGGGGCCGTAGGTGGTGACGGTCTTGGGACCTGCGCGCGGCGGCTCGACCGCGGTGACCGCCTTGATCGGCGCGGCCGGGGTCTTCAGCGGGCCGAAATACTGGTCGATCCAGGCGTCGAGCTGCGCATCGTCGAAATTGCCGACCACGATCAGGGCGGCGTTGTCGGGCCGGTAATAGGCGGCGTGGAAGGCGCGCACGTCGTCGACCGTGGCAGCGTCCAGCTCCTCGATCGAGCCGATGCCCGGACGCTGGTAGGGGTGCACGGAGTACGAGGCGCGCGGGATGTTGATGAAGAAGCGGCCGTAGGGATTGGCCAGCACGCGCTGGCGCAGCTCTTCCTTGACCACGTCGCGCTCGGACTTGAACACCGCCTCGTCGATGACCAGCGAGCCCAGGCGGTCGGCCTCGGCCCACAGCAGGCGCTGCAGGTGGTTGGCCGGCACGACCTCGAAATAGTTGGTGAAGTCGTCGGCGGTGGAGGCGTTGTTGAAGCCGCCCACGTCCTCGGTCAGGCGGTCGAGCATCTCGTTGGGCATGTTGCGCGTCGACTTGAACATCAGGTGTTCGAAGAGGTGCGCGAAGCCCGAGCGGCCGATCGGATCGTCCTTGCTGCCGACGCCGTACCAGACCTGGACCGTGACGTTGGGCGTGGTGACGTCGCGCGAGGCGTAGACCTTCAGCCCGTTGGCCAGGGTGCGCTCGCGATAGACGATCGGCGGCACGGCGATCGAGGCCTTCGAGGCCGAAGTCGCGGCGACCGGCTCGGCGGGCGAGGCGGCCTGGGCGGCGGAAATCGGGGTCAGGGCGGTGGTGGCGACGGCTAGCGCCGCGAAGGCGGACACGGCGGCGGGGCGGATCATCTCGAATACTCCGAAGCAGACCGCATACGCTTAGGCGCCCGAGCGCCCATAGGCAATTTACAGTTGTGTCACTTGTCGCGGTTTCCCTCGCAGGAAGTCAAGCGGGCGGATCGGGCCCAGGGGCGTTCGCAGGCCTTCCGGCCGCCTCAATTGATCGCGGCGGACGGCGGGCTGTAGGCGGCCAGGCGGACCAGCACGCCCTCGGCGTTCTTGCGGTAGTAGCCGCCGGGCGAGCTGAGGGCGCCGCCGCAGGCCGGGCAGGGCTTGTTGACGGAAACCTTGCTGCTGAGCAGGTCGAGCACGTCCTGCTTGAGGGTCAGCACGGCGGGGCCGCCGCAGGCCTCGCACTTGAGGGCCAGTCGGGTCGACATCAAACGCTCTCCATCGTCGCCAGTTCGCGGACTGGGGCGCCGCCGGCGGGAGTGGGGGAGGGGCTCCGGGGGCGCGAGCGCTGCAAGAAAACCCTGCGAGATGGCGGGCTCATGACCAAGTCTTGCAGTAATCGGGCGATCCTTGCAGAGAACGCGGTTCTCGTAGCTTCGCCGTAAATCCAGGGCCATCGTCTCGCTGCACCGGCTCCCTATCGACGCGCTCATACAGGAGACGCGTCATGAAGAGACTGACCTTGATCGCGACCGTGGCGACCGCGCCGCTGCTTGCGATCGGCCCCGTGGCGCACGCCGAGAAGACGATCAGCAGCGACTCCCGCACCACTCCAGTGGCCACATCGAGCGCCAGCGACGGCGCGGCCGACGACGTCAAGATCACGACCGCCGGCGCCATCACCCTGTCGACCTCCGGCGCGATCGTCACGCTCGACAGCAGCAACACCGTCACCAACAACGGCGCGCTGAGCACCGAGGGCGTCTCGGACTCGATCGGCATCCTCGTGCTGGGCGGCAACACCGGCTCGGTGACCAACGACGGCTCGATCTCGCTGACCGAGGACTATTCGGCCACCACCACCTCCAGCATCGTCCACGGCGCCTTCGCCGAGGGTTCGGGGCGCTACGGCATCTACCTGAAGGGAACCGACGCCTTCACCGGCGACGTCACCAACAGCGGCTCGATCACCATCGAGGGCAACGACTCCTACGGCATCCTCCTGGAATCCCCGCTGATCGGGAACCTGATCAACAGCGGCTCGATCTCGATGGTCGGCGACGACAGCACGGGCATCAAGATCTCGGGCGGGGTGACGGGCAATGTTACCCAGTCGGGCTCGATCAGCGTGCAGGGCGAAAACTCGGTCGGCCTGTCGGTGGATTCCGCCGTCTCGGGCGCGCTGTCGATCGAGGGTAGCGTCAACGCCACCGGCTATCGCTACAGCAGCCGCGCCAGCGCCACCTCGACCCTGGCCAAGATCACCTCCTACGCCGACAACCTGCTGCAGGGCGGCTCGGCCGTCGTGGTCTCGGCCGACGTGGCCGGGGGCATCATCCTGACCGGCTCGGACAGCACCATCACGGTCGACGGCACCACGACCACCACGGTGACCACCAGCTACTCCTCCACCGGCACGGGCTCGATCTCGGTGCAGGGCGAGGCGCCGGCCCTGCTGATCGGCTCGGATACGCAGGACGTCACCATCGGGGCGGTCGGCACGGACGCCGACGCCTACGCCCTGATCATCAAGGGCTCGATCTCGGCGGCGGGCGTCTATGACGGGGTGACGGCTACGGCCCTGCAGATCGGCGGCGACGCCGGCTACGCCACGACGCTTACCGGCGGCATTCGGCTGGACGGTTCGATCTCGGCCTCGTCCTACGAGGCCGACTCGACGGCGATCCACCTGAAGTCCGGCGCCGACGTCGCCACGCTGTTCAATCGCGGCACGATCAGCTCCAGCGCCTATTCCTACGCGGAGTCCGGCACGACGGCGACGGCCTACGGCCTGGTCATCGATTCCGGCGCGACGCTAAGCAGCCTCAACAACACCGGCACGATCGCGGCCACCCGCACGGGCGAGAGCGGCGACGCGGTGGCGGTGATCGACAAGTCGGGGACCCTGACCTCGATCACCAACAGCGGCCACATCTACGCCGCGGTGGTGGCCCCGACCCTGACCACGGCGGGCGACACGGTGACGACCACGGCCACCGGCTCGGCCATCGCCTTCGACCTGACGGCCAACACCACCGGCGTGACCCTGACCCAGACGGCGGCGGCCTCGAACAGCGGCTCGGTGGCCGGCACCACCTCGGTGACCCTGACGACGAGCACGGCCACGACGATCACGCCCTACATCTACGGCGACGTGCTGTTCGGCTCGGGCGACGACACCCTGAACCTGCTGTCGGGCTACCTGATCGGAGCGATCTCGTTCGGCGAGGGCGACGACGTCGTCAACATCGACGGCGGGGCCACGGCCTATGGCGACCTGATCGACCCGGACGGCCTGGGCGCTCTGACCATCGGCGACGGCCGCCTGACGGTGACCAACACCGACACCATCGCGATCAAGAGCCTGAACCTGGGCTCGGAGTCCGAACTCTATATCACCGCCAACCCGACGACCGGGGAGAACACCTCGTTCACGGTGGGGACGGCGACCATCGCCAGCGGCGCGACCATCGGCGTGCGCCTGACCAGCCTGCTGACCGCGCCGACCACCTATACGGTGCTGACCGCCGACACCCTGACGGCGGGAACCCTGGCCAGCAGCGTCTCGCAGGCGCCCTATCTTTATGTCGCCAGCGCCTATGCCGAAGACAACAGCGTCTATCTGGACGTGCGCCGCCGCACCGCCGCCGAGGCGGGGATGAGCACCGGCCAAGCCTCGGCCTACGACGCGGTGTTCGGCGCCCTGGGGGCGGACTCGACGATCGCCGACGCCTTCCTGGTGCAGTACACGCGCGACGGATTCTACAATCTCTACAACCAGATGCTGCCCGACACCGGGGTAGGGGCGTTCCGCGCCCTGACCTCGATCAACCAGCAGATCGGCGAGGCCACTGCCGACCGGCCCGACGTCGGCGACCGTTATGGTCCCGACAGCGTCTGGGTGCAGGAGGTCAACGCCCTGGTGCGCATCGACGACGGCGAGACCCTGGGCTCGGACACCTATGCGGTCGGCTTCGTGGCGGGCTACGAGGCCATGGGCGACGCGGGCGGGGCGCTCGGCGTGACGCTGTCGCTGGTCAACCTGCAGTCCAAGGACACCGACGCCAAGGTCGGCGAGCAGAACAGCGGCATGTTCGGCCAGACCGGCGTCTACTGGCGCCGCTCGGTCGGCGGCTGGCGGTTCAATCTCGGCGGCGGGGGCGGCGGCGGCCGCTTCAAGGGCCGGCGCGTGTTCATCTCCGAGGACGTGGACGAGGACGGCGAGGCCGACGTCTATGTCAAGAACCGCTCGGACTGGTACGGCCTGACCGGCTACGCCTTCGGCGGCGTCGCCTACCGCCAGGACTTCGGCAAGGCCTATCTGCGGCCCGAGGCGCGGCTGGACTACACCTATCTCTACGAGAGCAAGCAGGAGCAGTCCGGCGGCGGCGACGGCTTCGACCAGATCATCCAGGCGCGCTCGTTCAGCAACCTGGCGGCCAATCTCGGCGTGGCCTACGGCAAGCGCTACGAGAACGCCGACGGGGTGTGGTTCGAGCCGGAGGTGCGGGTCGGCTATCGCCAGACCGTGGCGGGCGACATCGGCGAGACGGTGGCGGCCTTCACCGGCGGCGGCTCCAGCTTCACGATCAGCTCGATCGACAACCGCCAAGGCGCCCTGACGCTCGACTTCGGGGTCAAGGCGGGCTCGGCCCTGTCCTATTTCGCGGTGAAGGGCGGGGTGGAGGCCACCCGGCATCAGAAGGCCTACAAGCTGAGCTTCAGCGGGCGGGCGATGTTCTAGGGGGCGTGGAGGGGCGTCCGCGCCTGGTGCGTCCAGATACGGGCAGGTGTGGGCGTGATGTTCCCGAGGCAAAATGCATTTAAACCAACGTTACGTGAAAAACCTGTTTGACATCTCCGTAGGGTCGTTTAGATAGCCGCCTCCGCCGCAGCGCAACGCACCGGCGGGGGCCGCTCCCGGGACTTCCGAGGCGGTCTAGGGCTCCGGCCCAGGTCTTTGACATTGTTGATTTGGAAAGAGAAACGCAGGCGGCGGCGCTCTGGCGGTCACCCTTAGGGGTGACGCAATAGACGCTGACGAATGCGGTCTCTTGAAGACACCATTTATACGGTGGCTGGCTCTTAGGGGCTGGTCATTGTGTGATGGGAACTCGTCAAGAAACTATGCAAACCAGATACGCGATCGGGGTTTTCCCCCCGATCAAATAGCTGGAGTCAATGTCAACTCAACCTGAGAGTTTGATCCTGGCTCAGAGCGAACGCTGGCGGCAGGCC
>NZ_JBWKPK010000021.1:0-104726 GCF_059418205.1 Caulobacter sp. GW821-FHT09B11
CCCCCGAGACTGGGCGCCGAGCTTGAACTCGCCCCCTCCGTCACGCTGCGTATCCGCAGCGCGCCACCTCCCCCGTTACACGGGGGAGGAGCGGGGAGTTGTCTCGGAGAGGCGACTTCACCATGACCGCCTATGCCGAACTCCAGGCCACCACCAACTTCTCCTTCCTGCACGGGGCCTCCCGCGCCGAGGAGCTGATGCTGACCGCCGAGGCCCTGGGCCTGTCCGCCGTCGGGGTGGTCGACCGCAACAGCCTGGCGGGCGTCGTGCGCGCCTGGACGGCCGCGAAGAAACTGAAGGTCCGGGCCCTGGCCGGCTGTCGCCTCGACTTCGCCGACGGAACGCCCAGCCTGCTCTGCTATCCCTCCGATCGCGAGGCCTTCGCCCGGCTGACGCGTCTGCTGACGCTGGGCCAGCGGCGGGCGGGCAAGGGCGAGTGCATCCTCTCCTGGGCCGACTTCGCCGCCCACGCCGAGGGGCAGCTGGTGCTGGTCGTCCCGCCGGAAAAGCTGGACGCCGCCTTCGAGGCCGACCTCGCCCGCATCGCCGGCGCGCTGAAGGGCCGTGTCTGGCTGGCCGCCAGCCGCGCCTACGCCGCCCAGGATCTCAAGCGCCTCTCACGCCTGGACGCCTTGGGCGAGGCGGCCGGGGCGCCGATGGTGGCCACCAACGACGTGCTCTATCACGGTCCCGAGCGGCGGCCGCTGCAGGACGTCATCACCTGCGTGCGCGAGCATTGCACGATCCAGGAGGCCGGCTTCCGGCTGGAGGCCAACGCCGAGCGCCACATCAAGACCCCGGCCGAGATGGCGCGGCTTTTCGAGCGCTGGCCCCGCGCGATCGCCCGCACCGTCGAGATCGTCGCGCGCATCGGCTTCGACCTCGGCGACCTGCATGAGGAATATCCCGACGAGCCCGTGCCGCCCGGCAAGACGGCGATGCAGCACCTGACCGACCTGACCTGGCAGGGCGCGGCCTGGCGCTATCCCGCCGGCGTGCCGCCGAAGGTCCAGGCCCAGCTGACCGAAGAGCTGCGGCTGATCGCCAAGATGGACTACCCCAACTACTTCATCACCGTGCACGACATCGTGCGCCAGGCGCGGTCGATGGGAATCCTGTGCCAGGGGCGCGGCTCGGCCGCCAATTCCTCGGTCTGCTACTGCCTGGGGGTGACGGCCATCGACCCCACCGAGCACCGCTTGCTGTTCACCCGGTTCATCTCAGAGAACCGCGGCGAGCCGCCCGACATCGACGTCGACTTCGAGCACGAGCGGCGCGAGGAGGTGATGCAGTACGTCTACAAGCGCTATGGCCGGGAATACGCGGCCATCTGCGGCACGGTGATCCACTACCGCCCGCGCAGCGCCATCCGCGACGTCGGCAAGGCCCTGGGCCTGACCGAGGACGTGACCAGCCTGCTGGCCGGCACGGTCTGGGGCAGCTGGGGCGACGGCTTGCCCGAGGAGCACCTGACCAACGCCGGCCTGGATCCCAAGGCCCCGGAGATCGCCCGCGCCGTGGCCCTGGCCACCGAGCTGATGGGTTTTCCCCGCCACCTGTCGCAGCACGTCGGCGGCTTCGTCCTGACCAAGCGCCGGCTGGACGAGACCGTGCCGATCGGCAACGCTGCCATGAAGGACCGCACCTTCATCGAGTGGGACAAGGACGACATCGACAGCCTGGGCCTGATGAAGGTCGACGTGCTGGCCCTGGGCATGCTGACGGCTATCCAGCGGGCTTTCGGCATGCTGCGGGCCGATCACGGCGAGCCGATCGTCGACCTGGCCGACGTGCCCAAGGAGGTGGCCGGCGTCTACGACATGCTGTGCGTGGCCGACAGCATCGGCGTCTTCCAGGTCGAGAGCCGGGCGCAGATGTCGATGCTGCCGCGCCTGAAGCCGCGCAGGTTCTACGACCTGGTCATCGAGGTGGCGATTGTCCGCCCGGGACCGATCCAGGGCGACATGGTCCATCCGTACCTGAAGCGTCGGAACGGGATCGAGCCGGTGGACTGGCCGTGTCCGTCGCCCGAGCACGGTCCGGAGAACGAGCTGGAGGAGATCCTCGGCAACACCTACGGCGTGCCGCTGTTTCAGGAGCAGGCCATGAGCCTGGCCATCGAGGCGGCCAAGTTCACGCCCGACGAGGCCGACGGCCTGCGCAAGGCCATGGCCACCTTCCGCAACCTCGGCACGCCGGCCGAATACCGCGAGAAGTTCGTCGAGGGCATGGTGCGGCGCGGCTACCAGCGCGACTTCGCCGAGCGCTGCTTCAAGCAGATCGAGGGCTTCGGCCACTACGGCTTTCCGGAAAGCCACGCGGCCAGCTTCGCCAAGCTGGTCTACATCTCGGCCTGGATCAAATGGGCTTGGCCGGACGTGTTCTGCGCGGCCCTGATCAATTCCCAGCCGATGGGCTTCTACCAGCCGTCCCAGCTGGTGCGCGACGCGCGCGAGCACGGCGTCGAGGTGCGGGCGCCGGACGTGATGCGCAGCGACTGGGACTGTACGCTGGAAACCCGCTCCTCCCCCGCGTCAGTGGGGGAGGGGGACCGCGAAGCGGTGGAGGGGGCGGCGGCGCGCACGGCGCTCTGTCCCTCGCCCCCTCCGTCACGGTGCGTATCCGCACCGCGCCACCTCCCCCGTTTCTCGGGGGAGGAGCGTCGCGACCCCCGCAAAGTGTCGTGCGAAGACACCCGCCCCCGCTGGAAGGCGCTGCGCCTGGGCCTGCGCCAGATCAAGGGCCTGAAGGAAGTCGATGCGCTGACCCTGATGAAGGCCCGCGACGAAGGCGCCCGTACGCCGGCGGAGTTCGCCCAGGGTGGCGTGCCGCAGCGGGCGCTGGAGCTGCTGGCCGAGGCCGACGCCTTCGCCTCCACCGGTCTTGCGCGGCGCGACGCGCTGTGGGCGGTCAAGGGGCTGAAGAGCGAGCACAAGGCGCCGGTCCAGGCCCCGCTGCTGGCCGGCCTGCCGCTGTTCGAGGACCAGGTGGCCCTGCCGGCCATGGGCAAGCCGCAGGAGGTGGCCGAGGACTATCGCACCACCAGTCTTTCCCTGAAGGCCCATCCGTGCGGCTTCTACCGTCCGATGCTGACTAAGATGGGCGCTGTCACCGCCGACCAGCTGCCGAAGTTCCGCAACGGCCAGAAGGTGTCGGTCGGCGGCCTGGTGCTGATCCGCCAGCGGCCGGGCACGGCCAAGGGCGTGGTGTTCGTGACCCTGGAGGACGAGACGGGCGTCGCCAACGCCGTCGTCTGGAAGGACCGCTTCGAGGCCGATCGCAACGTGGTGATGACGGCCTCCTTCCTGGTCGTGCACGGACGGGTGCAGGCGGCCGAAGGGGTCATCCACATCGTCGCCGAAGGCTTCACCGACCTCTCGGCCGAACTCTCGACGCTAAGGGACGAACCCGGGGCACCGGCCCCGCGCGTGCGGCAGAAGGTGTCGGGCCGGCTGCTGCGGAGCCGGGATTTTCACTGAGCACAAGAAACCTCCCCCTGTGGGGGAGGCGATCGCGTAGCGATCGGTGGGGGGAGTGACGAAGCGATCAGCCGGCGTCTCGGAAGCTGAAAACAGCCCCCCACCGGCCTTCGGCCGCCTCCCCCACAGGGGGAGGTTACTTCAGGATCAAACCGCCGCCTTTTCCACCGTCGTCGCCCGCAACCGCTCGACCAGCGCGAACAGCTGCGCGCGCACGCCGAACTCGTCGCCGGCCAGGGCGGCGGCCTCCAGGCTCGCCAGCACGGCGTCCTCGATGCGCGGCGGCGGGACCAGCGGGGTCGCCTCGATCACGCCGTCGGTTTTCGGGGCGGCGGTCTCGTTGACGTCGACCAGGGCCTCGGTGAGCTTTTCGCCGGGGCGCAGGCCGGTGATGCGGATCTCGATGTCCTTGTCGGGAACCAGACCCTGCAGCTCGATCATCCGGCGGGCCAAGTCGATGATCTTCACCGGCTCGCCCATCTCCAGGGTCAGCACCCCGGCCGGCGGGGCGCTCTCGGCGGCCGACTGGGCCACGGCCCGCAGCACCAGCGACACCGCCTCGGGGATGGTCATGAAATAGCGCTCGACCTCGGCGTCGGTCAGGGTGACCGGGCCGCCGCGGGCGATCTGGTGGCGGAACACCGGCACCACCGATCCGGCCGAGCCCAGCACGTTGCCGAACCGCACGACGCCCACCCGCATGTCGCCGCCGCCGCCGAACTGGCGGGCCAGCGCCTCGGCCGCGCGCTTGGTGGCGCCCATGACGCTGGCCGGCGCCACGGCCTTGTCGGTCGAGATCAGGGCGAAGTGGGCCGCGCCGGCGGCCTTGGCCGCGGCCGCCACGTTGCGCGTGCCCAGCACGTTGGTGCGCACGCCCTCGCACGGATGGTTCTCGACCATCGGCACGTGCTTGAGGGCGGCGGCGTGGAAGACGATGTCCGGCTGCTCGGACGCCATCAGCCGCGAGACGCGATCGGCGTCGCGCACGTCGCACAGGGCCTCGCGGCGCGGCAACTGCGGCCAAGCCTCGGCCAGTTCGCGGTCGATCAGGAAGAGGTTGGCCTCCGAGGCGTCGACCAGGGTCAGGTGTGCCGCGCCGCTGGCGGCGATCTGGCGGCACAGCTCCGAGCCGATGCTGCCGCCGGCGCCGGTGACCAGCACCCGCCGGCCGCTGACCAGGGCCTGCACCGGCGCGGGATCGAGCCGCACGGGCGGACGGCTGAGCAGTTCTTCCAGGCTGATCTCGCGCAGGGCGGCGTTGGTGGGGCCGTCGCCCATCTCGACCACGCCCTGGCGGCGCAGCAGGCGCACGCCCTCGCTCTTCAGCCGGCCCAGGCGTTCGGCCCCGAAGGCGCCCAGCGGGGCCTCGGCCAGGAACAGCACCGCGGCCGGCGACAGGCCGCCGTCACGCAGCTGGCGCATCACCCGGTCGAACTGGCCGATCTCGCCCAGCACGCAGACCCCGCGGATCTCGTCGCCGGTCTCGCGGGCCTCGGGGGTCAGCACCCCGACCACGGCGTAGCGCTGGGCCAGGCCGTCGGGGGCGCGCAGGAAGGCCTCGGCCTGGCTCGCCTGGCCGACGATCAGCAGGCGGGGCAGGGCGGGCGAGGCCGGCGCGGGGCGCAGGCGCAGCAGGGCGTCGGCCAGCACGCCCTCGTGCAGGGCCCGGCGACCGACGCGCAGGGCGGCCAGCAGGCCGGTCTGCACCACCAGCGCCGCCACGATCGTGCGGCCGCCGCCATCAAGGTCGGGCAGCAGGAAGAAGGCCAGTAGCGAGAAGGTCAGGGCCGTCAGCACCGCCGAGCGGACGATGCGCAGCAAATCACCGGCGGCCACGAACCGCCAGGGCGCTCGCTCCAGCTGGAACAGCAACTCCACCAGCAGGGCCGACAGGGCGTAGAGCCCGGCGTGGGCCAGCAGGCCGGGGCGATCGATGTCGAGGCCCGCGGCCAGGACCTGCCCGATCAGCAGGGCCAGGAAGGCCAGGAACACGTGCGCTGCGATCTTGCCGGCGCGACCCATGGATGCCCGAACTCCCTACGCGTCGGAACTGTTCAACCTGGGCGGCTTAGCACGCTCCTCGCGCCCCGTCGCCGATTCAGGGCGGATTCAGCCGCGAGCCAGCGGCAGGACGGTCACGAGGTCGCCGGCGGCGGCCGGCGGCGCCCCGGCCGGTCGCATCAGCAGGGCGTCGGCCCGGGCGAACACCCCGACCAGCGACGAGTCCTGGTCGGGAAAGGGCGTGACCAGCAGCTGGCCCTCGGCGTCGACGGCGCGGGCGGCGCGCATCCAGTGCTCGCGCGGGCCGTTGGCGGGCAGGGGGGCGGCCAGGCGGGCCGGCGTGAAGGGCAGGGCGGTCTCGGCGCCGGCCAGGGCCGCCAGCAGCGGGCGCAGGAAAAGCTCGGCGCAGACCAGGGCCGAGGCCGGATTGCCCGGCAGGCCCAGCACCCGGCGGCCGTCGGCGAGGTATCCGAACCAGGTCGGCTTGCCTGGACGCACGGCGATGGTCTGCACCCGCAGGTCCAGGCCCAGCTGCGCCATCGCCGGCTTGACCAGGTCGTAGTCGCCCACCGAGGCCCCGCCGATGGTGACCACCAGATCGACGGCCGCGTCGCGTACGGCGTCGGCGATGGCTTCGACGGAGTCGGCGGCGGGGGCCAGCTTCACCGCCTCGCCGCCCCAGGCGGTGATCAGCGCCGCCAGGCTGAACGAGCCAGATTCGAAGATCTGGTCGGGGGCGGGCGCGCCGCCGGGCGGAACCAGTTCGTCGCCGGTGGCCAGGATCGCCACCTTCGGCCGGCGGGCCACCTCCAGGTGGTCGCGGCCGGTGGCGGCGGCCAGTGACAGCCGCCAGGGATCGATCCGCGACCCGGCCTCCAGCAGGCGCTCGCCGGACCGGAAATCGCCGCCGGCCGGGCGGATGTTGGACTTGGGATCATCGCCGGCGGCGAAGCGCACGACCTCGCCCTCGCGGGTCGCCTCTTCCTGGATGACCACGAGGTCGGCGCCGGCCGGTACGGGCGCGCCGGTGAAGATCCGCACCGTCTGGCCCGCTTCCAGCGTCGCCGGATAGGCCCGGCCCGCTGCGCTTTCGCCGACGATCGTGAAGGCGTCGATGACGCCGTAGTCGGCCCGACGGATCGCCCAGCCGTCCATGGCCGAGGCGTCGAAGGGCGGCTGATGGCGGTCGGCGACGATCCCCGTCGCCAGCACCCGGCCGATCGCGTCCGGCAGGGCCACGGTCTCGACGCCCAGGCGCGCGGCGCGGTCCAGCATGCGGCCGCGGGCGTCCTCGACGGTCAGGTTCTTCAGGGCTTGGCTCACGGATCGTCGGTCCCTGTCTGCGGCGCCGCATGGCTGTCGCACGGCGCAGTCCGGGTCAATCGAAACCTGGACCTGAGTGCCTGGCGAATTGCGCCGCCGCCGAGGCCCGCATAGCTTGCCGCCCGACGTTACGCGATCTGGGGGGGCGATGACGAAGACGCGACGCGAAGCGATGCTTCTGGCCGTGTCGGCGGCGGTCTGCGCCGACGGCGCGCGGGCCGGGCCGGCCAAGGATGATCTGGCGCCGCGCTTGCGGCTCATCGCCGCCAGGAGCGTGACGGACGGCCAGACCGCCGGCTTTGCCCTGGGCGTGCGGCGGTTCGGCGGCCCGCCGGCCGTCTTCGGCCTCGGCGCCGCCGACCTCGAAGCGGCGACGCCAGTCGTCTCCGATACCGTGTTCCGCATCGCCTCCTGCACCAAGCAGTTCACCGCCGCCGCCGTCGTGCTGCTGAGCGAGCGCCGGGCCCTGGCGCTCGATGCGCCGCTGGATCGGGTCTTCCCCGGCTTTCCAGCCTCGCCCGGCGGACGCATCCCCACCGTCGAACAGTTGCTGACCCACACCGCGGGGATCCACGACTACGTCATGGGCGGCCTGCCGGCCGACGCCGGAAGCGATTGGCGCAACGACCCCGAACGCTGGCGGCTGATGGCCCGGCTGGCGCCGCTCTACGACTTCGAGCCGGGTGCGCTGTGGGGGTATTCCAACAGCAACTACGTCCTGCTCGGCGCGATTATCGAGCGCGTGTCGGGACAGGCCTACGGCGACTTTCTGGCCAAGAACGTCCTGGCCCCAGCCGGTCTGAACGCGACCGCCCTCGACGCCTATGCCGACGTCGTGCCGCGTCGCGCCGTCGGCTACAGCCTGGACGGCGGCGCGCCCAAGGCCTTCCGCAAGGTTGCCGACGGCGGCCTGCCCGTCGCCGAGGGCGGGTTGCGCTCGACGGTCGGCGACATTCTGACCTGGAACCAGGCCCTGTTCGGCGGCAAGGTCGTCTCGCTGGCGGGCGTCAGGCGCATGACCCGGGCCGCACGGACTACGGACGGAACGCCCGTCGGATCGGCTCACTTCACGCCCAAGGGCATGAACCCGGGCAAGCCGCCGGCGTTCGTGCAGCAGGCCGACTACGGTTACGGGCTGGAGGTGGCGCGCATCTTCGATACGCCGGTGATCTGGCACAGCGGCGGCTTGCCGGGCTTCAACAGCATCGTCCTGCACTTCCCCGAGAAGGGGGTCGACGTGGTGCTGCTGACCAATACCGACAACGGCGCGGTCAGCGCCTTCGAACCGACCCTGCGCGCGGCGACCGGCGCGGCCTAGCCAAAAGAAAAAGGCCAGCCTCGCGGCTGGCCTTTTCAGTGTCCGAAACGTCTCGCCGGATCAGCCGACGAAGGCGCGCTCGATGACGAAGTCGCCCGGCTCGGCGTTGGAGCCCTCGACCAGGCCGTGGGCTTCCAGCAGGGCGGCGGTGTCCTTGATCATGGCCATCGAGCCGCACAGCATGGCGCGGTCGTGCTCGGGATCGAACTTGCCGCCTTCCAGGCCCAGGTCGGCGAACAGCTTGCCGCTCTCGATCAGGTCGGTGAACCGGCCCTGGCGCTCGAACGGCTCGCGGGTGACGGTGGGATAGTAGACGAGCTGGGCCTTGGCCTCGTCGCCGACCAGCGGATCATCGTGGATCTCGCTGGTGAAGAGATCGCGATAGGCCAGTTCCTGCACTTCGCGCACGCCGTGGGCGACGATCACCTTCTCGAAGCGGCTGTAGGCGTCCGGATCGCGGGCGACCGACAGCCAGGGCGCCAGGCCCGTGCCGGTGCCGAACAGGAACAGGCGCTTGCCCGGCTTCACCGCGTCCAGCACCAGGGTGCCGGTCGGCTTCTTGCCGAGAAGGACCTGGTCGCCGGCCTTGATCTGCTGCAGGCGCGAGGTCAGCGGGCCGTCCGGGACCTTGATCGAGAAGAACTCCAGTTCCTCGGCGAACGAGGGCGAGCCGATCGAATAGGCGCGCAGGATCGGCTTCTTCTCGCCCAGCTCCTCGCGGGGCGGCAGGCCGATCATCACGAACTCGCCCGAGCGGAAGCGGAAGCTGGCCGGACGGGTGATGGCGAAGCTGAACAGCCGGTCGGTCCAGTGCTTGACCCAGAGAACGGTCTCGAGGTTGTGCGGGGACTCCTTGGCGGGAGCAGGGGCGGCGGTGGCGGTCTCGGCCGTCATGGTCTGTGGTTTCGATCCTGTTCGCGCCCGTCTGAATAACAGCAGCGCGCATAAGAAAAGTCGGGCGTCGCTCCGGCCCTGAAGGCGACCCGCGTCTCATGTGAGAAGTTGAGAGCGGATGTCAACTTTTGCTCTCTGAAGGCGGCTAGAGAAAAAATTCTACAGACCGCTCAAAATACCGCCGTTCGCTTTTTCAGACTGTGTCAAAAATGTGATTGCCGGTCGCCGAAACGGGGCGCAGAGTTCCTTTTGCTTCGTTCGCGGAGCCAACGATACGGAGGAACGTATGCGGGTGAGGTTCGTAATGGCCGCCGCGGCGGCCAGTCTGTTAGCGTTAGGCGTAGCGGGTTGTGAAGGCGGCGCCCAAACCAAGACCGCCAAGGCTCAACAAGTCACTCTGGAAGGCAAGTCGGTGACGGCGAGCGGCTGCGTACGGCCGGTCGAAAACACCAAGTGCCTCGTCGTGCGCGGCCCCAACGGCGGCTATTACGACGTTTCCAGCGCCAGTCCGGCGCCTGACCCCGGAAAGGGGGTCGGCGTTTCGCTGCGCG
Organism: Caulobacter sp. GW821-FHT09B11; assembly: GCF_059418205.1. NCBI lineage: Bacteria > Pseudomonadati > Pseudomonadota > Alphaproteobacteria > Caulobacterales > Caulobacteraceae > Caulobacter > Caulobacter sp. GW821-FHT09B11. The sequence goes on from NZ_JBWKPK010000021.1 coordinate 9,567, forward strand.
GACGTGACCAAGGCAAGAACACCGAATGCGGTCGTGAGCTGACCGACGTCAAATGGTCCTACCTGAACGTCCAGTGCGCCGCGGCCCTGCCGAGCGCGGCGGGCGAGGCGGAGGCCAAGAAGGCCGGCTGACGAAAGCCGACCCACAGGTTCGGCTCCGGCGAGGTTGCGCTTCAGCCTTCGCCGGAGCCTGGATCCGTGCGGGTCTTCGGCGTGTCGACGCTGTCCTCGGCGCCCGCGGGTTCCGTGGCCGGGCGGGGAGGCTTGCCGTCGCCAACGGGATTCGGTCGCTGATTCTCGTGCTCGACCTCTCGGTTGGAGGGGCGTTCGCCGCTGTTTTCAGCCATCGCGGATCCTTTCTCAGGCGCATCCAAGGCGCGTCACAGGGGGGGCCGGACCAAGAAACCTGTGAAAAGGCGCCGTCAGACCCGGGACTTGCGCAATAACGCGCGGTTGACGCGACCTGATCCGCTTGCCCGGCGCAAACGACCCTGCTACACGACGCCGCTCTGGCGCTGGGAAGCGTCGGCGGCGCCGCTCGCGGCCCTCCGGCCGAACCGTCGCCAAGGCTGCGGTCCGGTACTTCAAGGACCGGAGTTTCTGCAGGAGTGTAGCTCAGCTGGTAGAGCATCGGTCTCCAAAACCGAGGGCCGGGGGTTCGAGTCCCTCCACTCCTGCCACTATATGTCATCGGCCGGCCCGGCGTTCGGTCCAGCCTGTCAGATACGCGAGCCTCTGAAACCATGGCCAGGAAACCGGGATCCAGCCCGTCAGCGATCAAGAACCGCGCCGCCCGTACGGCTGCGGCGCTGGCCCCTGCCGGTCAGGCTCCGTCCGCCGCCGCCGCCGCGGCGCCCAAGAAGCCCTTCAACCCGGTGCAGTTCTTCCGTGAAGTGCGCGCCGAGGCCCGCAAGATCACCTGGACGACCCGCAAGGAGACCTGGATCACCTCGGTGATGGTCTTCATCATGGTGATCGTCGCCTCGCTGTTCTTCCTCCTGGTCGACTGGCTTCTCGGAGCCGGCGCCAATCTGCTGCTGAAGTTCGCGGCCGGATAAGTCATAAGAAGACCATGAGCACCGAAACCGCCTCGAACCCGAACCACAAGTGGTACATCGTCCACGCCTACTCGAACTTCGAGAAGAAGGTGGCCGAGAGCATCCGTGAGCAAGCCAAGGCCCAGGGCCTGGAAGACAGCTTCTCCGAGATCCTGGTGCCCACCGAGGACGTCGTCGAGATCCGCCGTGGCCGCAAGGTCAACGCCGAGCGCAAGTTCTTCCCGGGCTACGTCCTGGTGAAGATGAACCTCTCGGACGAAGCCTATCACCTGATCAAGAACACCCCGAAGGTCACGGGCTTCCTGGGCAGCGGCTCCAAGCCGACGCCGGTCTCCGAAAAGGAAGTCCAGCGCATCGTCGGCGCCATCGAAGAGGGCGTCGAGAAGCCGAAGACCGTCGTGCTGTACGAAGTCGGCGAGAATGTCCGCGTCATCGACGGCCCGTTCGCCAGCTTCAACGGCTCGGTCGAGCAGGTCGACGAAGAGAAGGCCCGCCTGCGGGTCACCGTCTCGATCTTCGGCCGCGCCACCCCGGTCGAGCTGGAATACAGCCAGGTCGAAAAGATCGCCTGATCCCTTCGGATCAGCGCCAATACGAAGAACCCCGCGTCGGCCGACGCGGGGTTTTTTGTTGTGCGGGGAGGGGCTAGGCTGGGCCTCCTGCCAAGCCCCACCATCTGTCGTGCAATGACTTTTCGCTGACATGGGGAAGGCCTGCCTTCTGATAGCAACGGCCTTGACGAGCTTGAGCGCGCTTGTTGCGGGCGCTTCTTTTTTTGGGCCGCTATCGTCATCGTGACGGCTCGTGACTATCCTCCTGGCTGTGAAACTAGGGGGAAGTGTATGTCGAGTAGCATTTGGTCGGAAGCGCGGTCCCCGCGCAGAGGCACGCAGGCGACAGAAACGGCGGTCGCTGCCGTTTCAGCGGATCGGTCGCGTTTCCAGCAGGATTACGATCGCCTTCTCTTTTCGACCCCGGTCCGGCGGCTACGCTAGCCGTGTTTTGCACGAGTTCCAGGATGTTGATCGGCTAAAAGCCCATATTTTCGACCCGGCGCTCAGACCGAAGATTGACACTGGCTTTGGCGAGCAATGGCGTTTGCCTGGAATGTAGCTCATACGAGGCAATCCTCCCGGCACGCTTGGCTCATGAATGTCGTATTCTTGGAGGCAAGCCAACGGCAGCTCCTGGCGCGACTTACCATTCTACTTGCAGAGCCTGTTGTCGGCTCACCACCCTTTGTGGAGCGTCACTACGGTCGCTTCCACCGCCAAACAAAAAGGGCGGACCCCCGAAGAGATCCGCCCCCAGTTCAGCCTAGGTCAGCCGAGGTTTAGAACTTCGCCTTGAAGCCCACGTAGAAGCGGCGGCCGAGCACGTCGTAGGTCGACGGGTCGGTGTTGGCCTGGACGTAGGAGGAGAAGTACGGCGGCTGCTTGTCAGTGAGGTTGGTGACCCCGCCGCGCAGCGAGTAGGTGTCGTTGATCGACCAGCTGCCGTTCAGGTCGAAATAGTCGACCGCGCCGATCTTCTCGTCCGGATAGTAGGCGTCGACCATGTCGCCGATGTGCCGCCAGCGCGCGCCGACGCTGAACGGACCGAAGGCGTAGTCCACCGAGGTGGCGTACTTCCATTCGGGGTGCGAGACGGCCGTGCCGCTGATCTGGGTGTTGCCGATCGTGCCCTTCAGCTCGACGAACTCCTCGCCCGGCAGGCTCTGGATCTTGAAGCTCTCCAGGTAGTTGCCGACGACGTTGACCTTGATCGAGCCGTACTTGTCGTCGAGGCCCACCGCGCCCAGGCCGAAGCCCCAGTCGAGCTGGAAGTCGACGCCCGAGGTCTTGTATTCGCCCAGGTTCAGGTTGGTCAGGGTGACGTTGGTGATCTCGCCCGTCGTGCTCGAGCGGGTGAACAGGTTGCAGTAGTAGGCGCTGCTGCTGCCGCCCGTGTAGCACTTCTCCAGCGCCGTCGAGACGTCGATGGTGCCGATCGCGTTCTTCACGTCGATCGAATAGTAGTCGACCGAAACCGAGACCTTCTCGAACAGCGAGTTGTCGAATCGCGGGGTCCAGACGAAGCCGAAGTTGTAGGTGTCGGCGGTTTCCTCGGTCAGGTCGGGATTGCCGCCGCTGGTGCCTTCGATCTGGGTGTTGCTGTAGGTGTAGCTGTCGATGATCGAGCTGGGCAGGCCTTGCGCCAGGCAGGCGCTGCGGACGGTGGCCGCGGTGGCGCTGTCGGTGCGGTAGGTGCTGCTGACCGAGCAGGGGTCTTCGCTCAGCGAATAGAAGCCCTGGTTCTGCGGCGAGTAGAGCTCGCCCAGGCTCGGGGCCCGGACGGCGCGCTGGTAGCCGCCGCGCAGGCGGAAGCCGTCGACCAGCTCCCAGTCGCCGTCGACCTTGTAGGCCGAGACGCCGCCGACCGTGGCGTAGTTCGAGTAGCGGTAGCCGAGGTCGAGGTTCAGGGCCTTGATCAGCGGCAGGTCCTTCAGCACCGGGACCAGCAGTTCGCCGTAGACTTCCGACACGTGGGTCGAGGCGTCGACCGAGCCGGCGGCGTTGAAGCCGACGACGTCGCCGCTCAGCAGCAGGGCGTCGGGATTGTACTTGTAGCTGTCGTACTTGTAGTCGGCCCCGAAGGCGCCGCGCAGCTCGCCGGCCGGCAGGTCGAAGAGGCCGCCGCTGAAGTTGGCTTCCAGGACCGCCTGGTCGGCGATCGTGGTGTTGCGGGTCGTGCGCGAGATGTAGGTCTTGCACGCGTCCGAGATGGTGTTGTTGCCGAACGGGTCGTAGCCGCCTTCGCACAGGCTGGCGCCGCCGTCGGCCGCGTCGAGCAGGGTCTCGACCGCCGTGCGGCTGACGTTGCCCGACTGCACTTCCTTCTGCTTGGAACGGCCGAACGACGCGTAGACGTCATAGGTCCAGTCCTTGAAGCCGGTGTCGCCGCGCACGCCGCCGGCCGCCTGCACCACGTCGAAGGTGGTGTTGGAGATCCGGGCGCCCACGTCGGTGAAGCGCTTGTTCAGGGTGAAGTCGGCGTCCGGATCGGCGCGGCTGGCCAGCAGGGTGGCCAGGTCGTCGCTGATGAAGGGGTTGGTCACCGGCACGCTGAAGCCGGTGCCAGGGGCCGGGGCCAGCACGGTGCGCGACTTGTAGTGGCTGTAGTTGAGCGACCCGTAGAGCTGGGCGTGGTCGGTGAGGTCGAAGGTTCCCGCCGTGTAGAACGAGTAGCGGGTCATCGGCAGCTGCAGCAGGTTCAGCGCGCCGGTGTTGTACGAGTTGCTGGACGTCAGCGTCGAATAGTCGATCGCCGTCGAGCCGGTGTAGTTGACGCCGTTGGTGAACAGCGTGCCGTCGTTGTTGAAGCCGTAGCGAGCGTTCGTGGCGCTCACCGTGCCGTCGGCGACGCCGTATTGCGAGAACACCGAATTGACCGCGGTCTGCGACGGGGCGTTGGTGGCGTCGACGACGTAGCTGCCGTAGGGCGTGGTGCTCGACAGGCCGCTGACCTTCGAGAAGTCGCGGGCGGCGTTGTAGACCGCGCCGCGCTTGCTGTAGCCGAACGAGGCGGTCACGTGGCCGCGGCCGTCGGCGAACTTCGTGCCGCCGGTGATCGCCAGCGAGCCTTCCTTGCCGTCGCCGCGCTGGGTCAGGCCGTACTGGCCGTCGACCATCAGGCCTTCGAACTTGTTGTTGAGCTTGAAGTTCACGACGCCGGCCATGGCGTCCGAGCCGTAGGTCGCCGAGGCGCCGCCCGAGATCACTTCGATGTTCTGGATCAGGGCCGAGGGGACGATGTTGACGTCGACCGTGCCGTCCGAGTTCGACGGCACGACGCGGTGGCCGTCGATCAGCACCATGGTGCGGGCGGTGCCCAGGCCCCGCAGGTCGATATTGGCCTGGCCGCCGTTCGACGGGTTGTTCGAGGTCGACGAGACCGACGGCACGAACTGCGGCATCTGATTGAGCAGGGTGTCGACGGTGACCGAGCCGGTCTTCTCGATCGCGGCCTGGTCCATCGTCATGATCGGGCTGTTGGATACGTAGTCACGGCGGGCGATGCGCGAGCCGGTGACGACCACTTCCTCGATGGCGGCCGGTTCGTCGTTCGTCTGGGCCTGCGCCAGCATGGGGGCGGCCGTCGCGGCGATGACGAGCGCGGACGCGCCCAGCAGGTAGGTATTTCTAGCCATTACATAGTCCCCAGTGTTCGCCGGGTATTCCCGACGACGTTCTGCGAAACGGGGTTCGCGAATGGCGACGACGAATGGCGTCGTTTCTTTTCTCAAATTCGGCGCGATTTCCGGGATTGAGGCACGTTTGTTGCGCCATATCGCTGTGATGGGAACGAGTGTTGTCGCGTTGCGCTGTTCTTGGTGGAATTTGATGGTTTGATGACGATGTAGTGTCGTTCTTGTTTAAGCGCGGGTAGCCCAGGTTGAATTGGGGCGTGGACGTGGCGGGAAGCGGCGTGGCATGGCGGCAACAGGGCGGGCGTGATCGTATACCGGGGCTTCGGCTGGACTCCGCTCCGCCCGCCTGCTACATGCGCCGCCTCGCTCCTGGACCCGGTCCCGGGGCGTGTTCGCCGTTCGGGCGAACTCAAATCCGTGGAAGGGCCGCCAAGCCCGCACCACGGCTCACCAGCGAGGGCTCCGGCCCTCACGAGAGGACACTATGGCTAAGAAGATCCTGGGCTACATCAAGCTCCAGGTGAAGGCTGGTTCGGCCACGCCTTCGCCCCCCATCGGCCCGGCTCTGGGTCAGCGCGGCGTCAACATCATGGGCTTCTGTAAGGAGTTCAACGCGCGCACCGAGAACGTCGAAAAGGGCACCCCCCTGCCGACCGTCATCACGGTCTACCAGGACAAGTCGTTCACCTTCGTCACCAAGACGCCTCCGGCGACCCACTACCTGAAGCAGATCACCGGCCTGAAGTCCGGCGCGAAGCTGACCGGTCGTGAGACCGTCGGCGAAGTCACGCGCGCCCAACTGCGCGAGATCGCCGAAAAGAAGATGAAGGATCTGAACGCCAACGACATCGAGGCCGCGGCCAAGATCATCGAAGGCTCCGCCAAGGCCATGGGCCTGAAGATCGTGGAGGCCTAATCCAATGGCTAACCAACCCAAGCGCATCAAGGCCTGGACCGGCGACCGTGACGCCACCCTGGCCGTCGCCGACGCCATCGCCCTGGTCAAGGCCAACGCCAAGGCCAAGTTCGACGAGACCATCGAAATCTCGGTGAACCTCGGCGTCGATCCGCGCCACGCCGACCAGCAGGTCCGTGGCGTCGTTCAGCTGCCGTCGGGCACCGGCCGTGACGTCCGCGTCGCCGTCTTCGCCAAGGACGCCAAGGCCGCCGAAGCCACCGCGGCCGGCGCCGAAGTGGTCGGCGCCGAAGACCTGGTCGAAAAGATCCAGAACGGCTTCATGGACTTCGACCGCGTCATCGCCACCCCGGACATGATGGCCCTGGTGGGTCGTCTCGGTAAGGTGCTGGGCCCGCGCGGCCTGATGCCGAACCCGAAGGTCGGCACCGTGACCCCGAACGTCGGCCAAGCCGTGAAGGACGCCAAGGGCGGCGCCGTCGAGTTCCGCGTCGAAAAGGCCGGTATCGTTCACGCCGGCATCGGCAAGGCCTCGTTCACCGACGAAGCCCTGCTGGTCAACGTCAAGGCTCTGATCGACGCCCTGAACAAGGCCAAGCCGTCGGGCGCCAAGGGCATCTTCGTCAAGAAGGTCGGCCTGTCCTCGACGATGGGTCCGGGCGTGAAGGTCGACATCGCCTCGATCACCGCCTAACGGCCGATCGAAGCTTTTGACTTCGGAGACGGGCGCTGGAGCGATCCAGCGCCCGTCTTGCGTTTGGGGGTCCGCATTTGGCGGCGCGGCTAGCCGATGTTATCTTTCGTCTAGACGGAGGTGATCCATGGCGTTCCATGTCCGAGATCCCGAAACCGACGCCCTGGTCCGCGAACTGGCCGAGAAGACGCGCCTGGGCATCACCGAGGCCGTAAAGCTGGCCGCTTCGGAAGCCTTGGCGGCGCGCGAGAAGGCGCAGGCGGAAAAGCTGGCCAAGGTCGAAGCCATCCTGGCGGAGTTCGACGCCGTGCCTCGGACGGGCCTCAAGGCGGACAAGGCGTTCTTCGACATGATCAACGGCGACTGATGTTCGTCGACGCCTCGGCCTGGACGGCCGTCTCGCTGAACGAGCCGGAACGAGATCGGCTGGTCGCGGCCTTGGTCGCCGCCGATGTCATCCTGACGTCTTCAATCGCCAACTGGGAGACGGTCCGCGCCCTTGTGCGGGAAACCGAGGATGGGGTGAGCGAGGCCAGTGCGCGCCTGTTCAGCTTCCAGACGAGCCTGAACGTGCAGATCGTCGAGATCGGCGCGGCTGAAGGCGTCCTCGCCCTCGAAGCCCACGCCCGCTTCGGCAAGGGCGTCCATCCCGCCAAGCTCAACATGGGCGACTGTTTCGCCTACGCCTGCGCCAAGGTTCATGGCGTTCCGCTGCTCTACAAGGGTGGCGACTTTTCCCTGACCGACATCGAGGCCGCGTGACGTCTGACACTTCAAAAGGCGACGCTTCCAGGATCATCGACGTCGCCGTGGTCGGCGGCGGACCCGCCGGACTGATCGCCGCCCAGCGCCTGGCCCAGGCCGGTCGCTGCGTCGTGGTGTTCGAGAAGATGCCGACCTTCGGGCGCAAGTTCCTGATGGCCGGCCGCGGCGGCCTGAACCTGACCCATTCCGAGGACTTCGAACACTTCGCCGCCCGCTACGGCGCGCGCGAAGCCGCGCTTCGACCGATGCTGGAGGCGTTCACGCCGGCCGATATCGTCGCCTGGGCCAAGGACCTCGGCCAGGAGACCTTTGTCGGCGCCAGCGGCCGCGTTTTCCCGAAGGCGATGAAGGCCTCGCCGCTGCTGCGCGCCTGGCTGGCGCGGCTGGAGAGCCTGGGCGTTTCCCTGCGCACTCGCAGCGCCTGGGCCGGCTGGGGCGAGGACGGCGCGCTGCTGGTCGACGGTCCCGACGGCCGCGAGGCCTGGCGGCCGCGCGCCACGATCCTGGCCCTCGGCGGCGCCAGCTGGCCCAGGCTCGGTTCCGACGCGGCGTGGACGGAGGCGCTGGAAGGGCAGGGGGCCAACGTCGCGCCCTTCGCCCCGGCCAATTGCGGCTTCGAGGTTTCCTGGAGCCATATCTTCCGAGACCGTTTCGCCGGCGAGCCGCTGAAGAACGTCCGCCTGAGCTGCGACGGTCGGCAGTCGCGAGGCGACGCCATGGTCGCCGGCTACGGGATCGAGGGCGGGGCGGTCTACGCCCTGGGCCCGGCTCCGCGCGAGGCGATCGCCCGCGACGGCGCGGCGCTGTTGACCATCGACCTGCGGCCCGACCTGCCGGTCGATACGCTCGAGCGGCGCCTGTCCGGCGCGCGGGGCGGGCAGTCCCTGGCCAATCACCTGCGCAAGGCCCTGAAGCTGTCGCCGGTCGAGGTCAATCTGCTGCGCGAGGCCCATGGCCTGGACCTGCCGTCCGAGCCGTCGCGCCTGGCGGCGGCGATCAAGGCCGCGTCGATCCGGCTGACCGCGGCCCGGCCGCTGGAGCGGGCGATCTCGGCGGCCGGCGGCGTCGCCTTCGAGAGCCTGGAAGGCCTGGCGCTGCGGTCTCGGCCCGACGTCTTCCTGGCCGGCGAGATGCTGGACTGGGAAGCCCCCACCGGCGGCTACCTGCTGCAGGCCTGCTTCGCCACCGGCGTCGCGGCCGCCCGGGCGGCGGAGGAGCGGCTGGCGGGATAGGGCTTCGTATTCCTTCACGGCCTCCCTCGCCCTTGTGGCGAGGGTCCATGCTGGCGGCGGCTCAGGCGGCTTTAGCCATATCCCGCTTCAACCTTCCCAGGGGCGGTTGCGCTCCTTCGGCAAATCCTCTATACGGCGCGCCTCTCCGCTGGACTCCGGTTCGGCGGCGAACCTGTTTGAGAACTGCGGGGCGCGGGGTCACCAGCGCCATAATCGAGGAAGAGCCCTTCCTCGCCGTCGGGAGACAGGGATAGAGACGCCAAGATCTCCTTCTCGTGACGTCAGTCCGAGTCAGGTGCGCGGCCGACTTTCCTTGGAACAGGCTGATGCAACTCGCGCGCGGGAGCAATTCCGCATGGGACGAGCATCTGGCTGCCGGAATGGTCCGGCCGCCTGCAACTGAGTAGGAGACCGCAATGGACCGCGCTCAAAAGCAGGAATCGATCGAGTCGCTGAAAAGCGTCTTCGCCGATGCCGGCGCTGTCGTCGTGACCCACTATACGGGTCTGACCGTTGCGGAAATGACCGACCTTCGTCTTCGCCTCCGCAAGGAAGGCGCCGCGATCAAGGTTGTGAAGAACACCCTGGCTCTGAAGGCTCTCGACGGCAAGCTCGGTGAAAAGGGCGACACGCTCTTCACCGGTCCGGTCGCCATCGCCTTCGGCCCGGACGCCGTCTCGGCCGCGAAGATCGCGGTGCAGTTCGCCAAAGAAAACGACAAGCTCAAGATTGTCGGTGGCGTTCTGGACCAGACCAACGTGCTCGACGAAGCCGGCGTGCGCGCTCTGGCGACCCTGCCGTCGCTGGACGAACTGCGTGGCAAGCTCATCGGCCTCATCCAGGCTCCGGCGACCAAGATCGCTGGCGTCCTGCAGGCCCCGGCTGCCCAGCTGGCTCGCGTCTTCAACGCCTACGCGACCAAAGACGCCGCGTAACGGTCATCCCCGCAATCTATCCCAATCTCTCTAAGGAACTGACACATGTCGAAGCTCGAAAAGCTGGTCGAAGAACTGTCCACCCTGTCGGTGCTGGAAGCCGCTGAACTCTCGAAGCTGCTGGAAGAAAAGTGGGGCGTCTCGGCCGCCGCTCCGGTCGCCGTCGCCGCCGCTGGTGGTCCGGCCGCTCCGGTTGAAGCCGCTGAAGAGCAAACCGAATTCACCGTCGTCCTGCTGGACGGTGGCGACAAGAAGATCAACGTCATCAAGGAAGTCCGCGGCGTCCGTCCGGACCTCGGCCTGAAGGAAGCCAAGGACCTGGTCGAAGGCGTTCCGCAGAACGTCGTCGAAAACGTTTCGAAGCAGCAGGCCGACGAAGTCGCCAAGAAGCTGACCGAAGCCGGCGCCAAGGTCCAAGTGAAGTAATCCGGTTCCGCGTCGCTTAAGGCGCGGATCTGGTCTTCATGACCTTACGAGACGGGCCCGGAGGGAAACCTCCGGGCCCGTTTTCGTTTCTGGACTTGGCTCCTCCCCCGAGTAGCGAAGCGAAACGGGGGAGGGGGACCACGAAGCGGTGGAGGGGGCGAGACTGGGCGCCGAGCTCTGTCACTCGCCCCCTCCGTCACGCTGCGTATCCGCAGCGCGCCACCTCCCCCGCACGCTTCGCTACGGGGGAGGAGCTGGGTCAACGCGCTTTCTTCAGCCTAGCCAAGCCCCCGCCGCCGTCTCCAGCGCCCGCACCGCCTCGTCCGCGCTGAAGGTGCTGGGGTCCAGGCAAAGCTCCAGCCATAGCCCGTCGACCATCGCCGTCAGGCCGATCGCCGCCAGCCTGCGCTCGCGCGCGCCGCAATCGGCCAGCAGGGTCTCCAGCCGCGCCCGATAGGCGGCGTAGGAGGCCGCGTGGATGGCGGCGATGCGGGGCTTGGTCTTGACCAGGCTCCAGAAGCCGATCCAGGCGGCCAGCAGGCTGGCGTCGAGCACCGGCGGGGCGAAGCTGGCGCCCAGATAGGCCGATAGCCGCGCGCGCGGATCGCGATCGGCCGCCGCCACGGCCGCCTCCAGCGCCGCGTCGATCCGCTGGTCCACCGCCTCGTAGGCGGCGGCGATCACCTCGTCCACGCCCTCGAAATAGTGCCGCAGCAGGCCGGGAGACACGCCGGCCTCGGCGCAGATGGTCCGAACCGAGGTTCCGGCCACCCCCTCGCGGGCCAGCACGGCCTCGGCGGCTGCGACCAGGGCCTGGCGGCGGACGTCGGCGGCTTCGCGGGTGAAGGGGGCGCGGGTCATTGTCTCAAGACCTAAAAACGCTCGTCATCCCGGAAGCCGCGCAGCGGCTATCCGGGACCCAGGGGACTGGGCGCCGAGGTTGGGTTGGCCGCCTTCCCGGTCGCCGACGCGATGCGGCGGCCCCTGGGTCCCGGCTCTTCGCTGCGCTGCGGCCGGGATGACGAACCTGGTTTGGGGAGGGGGTCTTCACCACCCCTCCGGCGGCCGCGGCAGGCGGCTCTGCGGGATCAGCGCCCGCAGCTTGCGGCCAAAGCTCCTCAGCGACACCTCGCTGGTCGCCAGCGGGCCGGCCGTGAAGGTCCGGGACGCCATGCCCTGCTGGACCCGCGCCACCAGCTCGGTGTCCTCGGCGTTGACCTGGCGGTTGATGCGCCAGTTCAGATAGCGCGCCGCCTTCATCTCGCGCCGGTCGTCGGGCAGGGCGTAGGCGATCTCGCGGATCATGGTGGTCGTGGCCGAGACGGGGATGAACTGCATGAAGTCCACCTGGTCGGGATAGATGTCGAACGCGAAGTTCGGCCAGAGCTTGAAATAGGTCCAGAGGCGCTTGCGATCGTCGGGCAGGTGCGGAACGTCGGGAAGCAGATCCTGGTAGAGGCGTTCGGACGGCGTGTTCGACGGCTCGTCGATCAACTGGCCCCACATCTTGTCGACCCAAGCCTCGGCCTCCACGCCGTAGCCCTTGCCGAACAGCCGGGTCAGGCCCGGATGGGCGATCGGGATGTGCAGGCCGTCGGAGTAGTTGTCGCTGATGTTCTTCCAGTTGACGTCGCGCGGCCGCAGGGTGACGCGGCCGAACGGCTGCAGCTCCTCGAACCGGTAGTGGGCGACCTCGGCTTCGTAGGGGGCCATCATGTCGGCGACGCTGGGGCCATCTCCTTCCAGCCGCACGAAGACGAAGCCGCGCCAGATCTCCAGGTCCAGCCTGGCCAGGCCCTGCCTGTCCATCTCCAGCGCCTGATAGTCGTCGCGCATCGGCACGCCGATCAGCCGGCCGTCCAGGTCGTAGGTCCAGGCGTGATAGGGGCAGACGATGCGGCCGCAGCGGCCGGTCGGCCCGTCCAGCAGCCGCGCGCCCCGGTGCCGGCAGACGTTGGCGAAGGCCTTGGCCCCGCCGTCCTTGCCGCGCACCACCACCAGGCTCTCGCCCACGAAGTCGAAGGTGTGGAAGTCGCCGGCCTTGGGGATGTCGTTGAGATGGCAGACGATCTGCCACGACGGCCGGAAGACCTTGTCCTGCTCCTCGCGGAAGAACCGCTCCGAGCCGTAGATCCAGCCGGGCAGGCCCCAGTCGGATTGGGGGTCGTGGTTGGGGAGGGCGGTCATTCGCCAATTCCCCCTTCGCAAAATAGATCGCCTTCCTCGCCCCTGTGGCGAGGACCCATGGCGCAGCCGCCTCTGCCTTGCCCTTGTTCGCGCTGTCTGAGCGGCTGAACGATGGGTCCTCGCCACAAGGGCGAGGAAGGCGGGATTTGGTTGGCCAGGAAGAGGGCCGAAGGCATCTCGCTCACCGCCCCACCACGGACAGCTTCACCGCCGTGGTGAAATCCCTGTCGCGCAGGATCTCGCGGGCGGCGTTGCGGCCCGGATTGCCCGACACCCCGCCGCCGGGATGCGTGCCCGCGCCGCACATGTAGAGGCCCTTGATCGGCGCCCGGTGGCTGGCGTGGCCCAGCAGCGGGCGGGCGGCCCACAGCTGATCCAGCGACATGTTGCCGTGCATGATGTCGCCGCCGACCAGGCCGAACTTCCGCTCCAGGTCCAGCGGCGACAGGATCATCCGGCCCAGCACCGAGGCCTTGAAATTGGGGGCCCAGCGATCGACCGTGTCGATGATCAGGTCGGCGGCCGCCTCGCGCTCGGCGTCCCAGGACCGCTCGTCGGGAAGCGTCGGCGCGAACTGCTGGCAGAACAGGCTGGCCACGTGCTGGCCGGGCGGGGCGAGGCTGGTGTCCAGCGTCGAGGGGATCAGCATCTCGACGATCGGCGCCTTGCTCATGCCGTCGGCCTTGGCGTCGCGATAGGCGGCGTCCATGTAGTCGAGGCTGGGGGCGATGACGACGCCGCTCTGGTGATGCTCGGCGACGGCCTTGCCGGGCAGGGACGTGAAATCCGGCAGCTCCGACAGCGCCACGTTCATCCGGAAGGTGCCCGAGCCGTTCTTGTAGCCGTCGATCGCCTTGCGGAAGTCGGCCGGCAGGGCCGAGGGGGCGACGAGCTTCTTGTAGAGCAGGGTCGGGTTGACGTTGGCGCTGACGATCGGGGCCATGATCTGGCGGCCGTCGACCAGCTGCACGCCCACGGCTTTTCCACCGTCGACGTGCACGCCCTCGACGGGGGCGTTCAGCAGGATCTCGACCCCGGCCTTCTCGCAGGCTTTCGCCATGCATTGGGTGATCGCGCCCATGCCGCCCACCGCATGGCCCCAGGCGCCCTTCTTGCCGTTCACCTCGCCGAAGGTGTGGTGCAGCAGCACATAGGCCGAGCCCGGCGTGTCGGGGCTGGCGTAGTTGCCGACCACGGCGTCGAAGCCGAAGGCGGCCTTGACCGGCTCGCTCTCGAACCAGCCGTTCAGGAAATCCCGGGCGCTCTTGGTGAACAGGTCGAGCAGGTCGCGTTTCCTCTCACGCGACAGCATCGCCAGCCGCCCGCCCTGGCGCAGGGCCCGCAGGATCCCGGGCAGGCCGTCGCCGAGATTGGGCGGGGTCTCCTGGGCCAGGTCGCGCAGCACGTCGCCGATCTCGTCGAGCATGGCGTAGTAGGCCGGCAGCACCTCGGCGTCGCGGCGGCTGAACTTGCGGAACTGCTCCTGTGTGCGTTCGAGACCCCCGCCGAGCTTCAGGTGCTTGTCGTCACTGATCGGCAGGAAGTTGGAGATCGGCCGCTCCAGGAAGGTCAGGCCCAGCCCGTGCAGGTCCATGTCGGCGATGACCCGCGGATTGAGCAGGCTGACCGTGTAGCTGGCCACCGAGTTGCGAAAACCCGGATGGAATTCCTCCGTCACCGCCGCCCCGCCGACCACGCCCCGCGCCTCGCAGACGGTGACCTTCATCCCGGCCCTGGCCAGGTAGAAGGCGCAGACGAGGCCGTTGTGGCCCCCGCCGATGATCACGGCGTCGCGGGTGTCGGTCATCGTCTCTCTCCCCAGGAGGCGTCTGGAGGAGAGGTTGCTATACGACCGTAAAATAGTCCAGCGGGCGCTTGGCCGCGCGCCGCTACCGAAATCCGCCGCCGTTCTCGATGCGAACAGCATGGCGTCGAGTCGAGGGGGCGAGCCGGGTGGCGATCGACCTCAGGCCCGTCGGGCCAGATCCGTCCACCTCATTGAGAGTCGTCCGGCCGCCGCGGCGCCCGCCGGAGGCTCGCGACGAGGCAGGGGTGCGAAAAAAATGCTCAACTCACCATTGCGTTCGGCGCAGCCGGCGGCGGTCCCGGAGTGCCCAGGCGTCAAGCGCGATCGTCATCGTTGGGTGGCGTAGCAATGCAATCTATCCGATTGTTTTGCTGGTGATTTTGTCAGGCAACTGCAGGTTCGACGGCTTTCGGGGCGATGCGCCCAGACGCCTGAAACGCTCTCTGGAGCCCTGCGCGGCCGTCGCTGGGGCGGTCAGATTTTCCGCAAAATACGCTTTCCTATGAGGTTGAGACATATAAACATACAACTAACACTTGTCATACGCAGGGTTGTTGCGCTACCGAAAGCAAGCTGGGGTTGTCCCAGTGTACTCAACTAGGGGGTTGTTCTAATGTCCTTGCTGAGCGATGCGCTGCTTTCGGAAGTCAGCGGCGGTTACGATACCAGCACTTGCTACTATGAAGACTGCTGGACCTACTGCGAAGAGTACTACATCGAGTTCGAAGATGGTAGCTCGTACTATGAATTCTGGTGCTACACCGAATGCTACTACTTCATCGGCCCCTGCTAACAGCTGGGTTTGCTTTGGTCTCTTGATCGAGGCTGATGCAAAGGTTCACGGCGCCCTTCGGGGCGCCGTGAACCGGCAGCCCGGCCCGGAAAGCCTGAGTTTCGATGTTGTACGAGTATTTCTTTCCGATGCGGTCGACGACCGGCTTGAACTGGCGGAACTCAGGCGCGCCCTGCTTCCGGCCAGCCTGGATGTCTTCGACCTGCACGAAGGACGCGACTGGATCGGCGCCGAGGATTTCCTTCGGTTGTCCGACTCGGCGGGGTTCCCGACGGATGGGCGCGGGCCGCGCGTGGTTGTCCCGGCCGATCGCCAGGACGTGCTGGACGCTGTCCTGGCGCGGCGCTGCCAGACCGGCGGCGTCTTCCTCGGGGGGCTTGGTCCGTGGCGGGCGTTCTTCGGGAGCGATCGCTGCATGCAACTGACCAAGCGCTGGGCGCTGATGGACGATCCGACCTTCCGCCTGGAGCCGATGGCGACCTTCGCCAACTTCGCCGCTGTCGGTCAGGTTGATCGCACGTGGGTTGAGTGGCAGCTATTGGATCGGGCGACCGCCGAGCGTCCGCCTTCCGTCGACGACGACGTCCTCGCGATCGATCTCGCGCGGGGGCTGCCGATCGAGAAGGAACGGGTCGCGGCCTATTTGAACGCTTTGAAGCGGATGCTGGGGGGCTGAGCTTTGGTGAAGTATCGGGAAGCGGCCCTGCTGGGGCGGCGCGGCAGATGGGACCGGACGGCGCGCTTGCCGTCGTTCGACTGGCGCGCGCCCCTCGCCGTGGGCGTCACCGCCGCCCTGGTCGGGTTTCTGCTCACCGGCATCGCGACCTCCAACCAGGTGGTGCTGCCGGTCGACGCCGCCGATCCGCGCGCTTTGACGATCGGCAAGCCCGAGAACACGATCGACATCTTCTTCTTCGGGCGCAACGAGCAGCCGTGCGGCGTGGCGCTGGCCTTCAAGGCCGATCCGGGGATCAAGCCGCTGATCAGTCAGGCGCAGGTGGTTCGGGTGGCGCCCGGGCCGTCGAGCCGCAAGTTCTTCATGGCGAGCGTGGAGCTGGACGGCGACATGGTGCGCCTGTCGCCGAAGGACGTCTGCCTGAAGGCGCCGTTCACGCCGGCGATCATCGAAACGGGCGCGCCCCCGACGAACATCCTGGCGCGACTGATTTCCGGAACGGAGGCGGGGTAGGGGCATGGGACGCGACGCGATCTACGTCAATCAGCTCAACGCCGGCGAATGCGGCGTGGCCTGCCTCAACGCGGTGCTGGCCGCGCGGGGCGTTTCGGGTTTCCTCAACCGGGCCCGCTATGAGCGGCTGATCTCGGCCGAGGGCAGCACCCTGCTCGACATCAAGCGGATGGCCGAGGCCGAGGGCATGACCTGCCAGGCCCACTTCGTCGAACTGGACGAACTGGCCAAGCTGCCGCTGCCGGCCGTGCTGCACTGGAACTTCAACCACTACGTCGTCCTGCTGGAGATCGGCGACCGCTACGTGATCTTCGATCCGGCGGTCGGGCGCATGCGGCTCGACGCCGAGCAGTTCTCGGCCTCCTTCACCGGCTACTGCCTGGTGTTCCCCGACAAGCCGGCCAAGGCGTCGTGGACGCCGACCCCCCCGCGGCTGGGTCTTCCCGATCTGGTGGTCCTGCCCACGTTCGCGCTGTCGGCCGCCGTTTCGCTGCTGACCGTGCTGCTGGCGGCCTTTCCGGGCCTGCTGTTCCGCTTCCTGAACGCCAGCGCGATCGAGATCATCGCCGTGCTGGTGGTCGCAGCCTTCGCCGGCGTGGCGTTCATCCGCTATCTCTGCGCGCAGATGATCGCCGGCATGCTGGCCCGCGCGGCCGACGCCGCGGGTCGTCGCGAACGGGCCCGGATCACCGAGCGCTTCGAGCAGATTCCGTTCCACGTCGCCGAGGGCGCCGAGGGCGACGAGGTCGCCGGCGTGCTGTCCAAGCGGCTGGCCAATGTCGACCGCGTGCTGCGGCTGCGGATGGATCAGCCCGTCTCGCTGTTCCTGATCGCCGTGGTGCTGGCGGCCCTGGTCTATTTCAGTCCCGTCCTGGCGGTGATCGCCGTCGGCGCCTCGATCGTCACCGCCGCCACACGCCTGTTCCTGCAGCGTCGCCAGGAGATGGACGCCAACTACGCCAAGTCGGTCACGGGCTGGGCCCAGGCCGTCCTGCAGGAGAACCTGCGCCATGCCGACACGCTGCGGTCTTCCGGCACGGGCGCGCAGCGCTTCAGCCTCTGGAGAGGGCGGGACGACCATTTCCGGGTGCTCCAGATGGACGGCGCCATCAAGCGCGAGGGCGTCGAGCAGCTGGCCGAGCTGATCCGGGCGGCGGCCTATCTGGGCTTTTCGTTCTTCAACGTCTTCGCCGTGGTGCGGGGCGTCTACGGCTGGCCGGTGATGATTTCGGTCGCGGCCCTGTTCCATGTCCTGTTCGACGCGGTGGTCAGGCTGACGGCGGCGCGGGCCGAACTGGCGCGGATCGAGCGCGACAACCTGGCGCTCGACACGCTGTTCCCCGCTTCGGTCGAGGCGGCCAGGAAGGCCTCCGGCCAGTTTGGCCAGCCCGAGGATTCCGAGGTCGCCCTGAGCCTGGAGGGGGTGTCGTTCCGGCGCAATCGCGGCGCGCGCCCGATCTTCGAGAACCTGGACCTGGCTGTGCGCAAGGGCGAGCGGATCGCCATCGTCGGACGCTCGGGCGCGGGCAAGAGCACCCTGGTGAAGATGCTCGCGGGGCTCTATCCGGCCGACCAGGGCCGGGTCGGGCGCGCCGCCGAGGTCGGCGAGAAGGAGGCCCTGTTCCTGTTCCAGGAAATGGCCGTCTTCAAGGGTTCGATCCTCGAGAACGTCACCAACTTCGCCGCCGAGGCCGACGAGGCCCGGGCCTGGGAGGCTCTGGACAAGATCGGCCTGCGCGCCGTGGTCCAGGGCCTGCCGCTCAAGCTGGAGACGGTGGTCTCGCCGCGCGGGCCGTTGTCTTCGGGCCAGCTGCAGCGGCTGCCCCTGGCCCGCGCGATCTATCTGCGTCCCAAGCTGCTGGTGATGGACGAAAGCACCTCGCACCTGGACGCCGACACCGAGGCCAAGACGATGCAGGCGCTCTGCGAGGTCATTCCGACCATCGTCTACGTCGGACACCGCCCCGGCATCCTGACCTTGATGGACAGGGTGCTGGTCTTGGAGGCCGGGGGGCTGAAACGGCTCGCCAAACCCATGCCCGTCGCCGCCGCGGCGGTCAAAGCGTAAACACCAGGAGATAAGGCAATGAAGAAGGCTGTGCGTAACCTGATCGCCGCTGGCGCCGTTCTGCTCTGCCTGGGCGGGGGAGGGGTGTGGGCCCTCACGACCATGGACAAGGGCGTGGCCATCAAGCCGTCGGCCAAGGACACCCGCAAGAACCTCACCAAGATGAACGAGACCCAGGTCCTGGAGTTCGCCAAGACCAGCTTCGTGATGACCGACCGCAACAAGGACGGCTTCATCGAGGTGAGCGAGGCGCCCAAGGCGCGCGTCACGAAGAAGAAGAACGGCGAGGTGGTCAACACCGACACCGGCCCGCAGGTCTGGATCGGCCGCTTCGACAAGGACAAGGACCAGAAGGTCAGCTGGGACGAGTACCTGGCGAAGGTGAAGTTCCTGTCCAAGAACGGCCGCAAGGAAGAAGACAAGGCCGAGTGCGAGGACTGCAAGCCGATCGTCTGATGCTGCTTTCCTCGCCCATCGGCGCCTTCGTGCGCGAACGGGACGGCTGGTGCCTCGATCCGCGGATCGCGACCCTGGACGTGGACCTGGACCTGGAGATCTATCTCGGCGACCTGCCGGGGCGGCTCCAGGCCCTTTCGCGCCTGCACGCGCCCGACGACCTCGAGGCGCGGCTGGCCAAGGCGTCCGTCGAGACCAGGCCGCCCCTTCGAACCGCGCCCATGCCGGACTCGCGGGCGAAGGCGCAAAGCCGGGCCGCGCCGCTTTCCAGGCGTCGGGTCGAGCAGGCGCGCCTGCGCGCCAACCTGCACCGGCTGGAGGCCCTCGCGCCGGAGCTGGGCGCGCTGCGCGCTCGCCGGGTCAGGGTGCTGGAAAGGGGACCGAAGGGCGGGATCGCCTGCGCTCCGGCCAGGGCGATCCCTGAGCGCCTAAAGGAGCTGAGCGCCTTCATCGCTCGTAATCGCGCGCGCTCGTGGCTGCTGACGGCGATCTATTCCTACGCGCTGTTCCTGCTGATCCATCCCTACGAGGATGAGAACGGCCGCACGGCGCGCCAGCTCTTCGCGGCCATGCTTCAGACCGATGACGACGATGGAGCGCCCCTGGCGATCTCGTCGGTGATCATTCTGTTCGAAGGTGAAATGTCTGAAAGAATGAGTAATCTTATATTTCGTGGCTCGTGGGCGGAGTTCGTGTCTCGCGTAAGTGAAATAGTGAGAACGTACATAGACTTATCTGATGAAGTAACGGTGGGTGGCTATGGCGATCGCATAGCCGGATAGAGCCGTTCGGGACGCTTTTGCTCTAATTGGAACACAATCTAAGATCACGGTAGTCGCGTAAAAGTTGGGGTCTTTACATGTCGCTGCATGGACGTTCGCGCGTGCTGTGCGTCTCGGCTTGCGGCCTGGTCGCGGCCAATATCGCTCTGGCCACGGCGGCCCACGCCCAGGCGCCGAGCCCGCCGGCCAAGCCGGCCAAGCCGGCGCAGGCGGACGCCCCCGCGGTCTCCGGCCTGGTGGTCGAGGCCGCCAAGCCGCCGGCCAATCGCGCCGACCGGCAGACCTATGACGTCAGAAACGACCAGGACGCGCAGAACGGCACGGCGGCGGATGCGCTGAACAAGATTCCCGGCGTATCGGTCAATTCCGAGGGCGGGATTTCCCTGCGCGGCGACAGCAACGTCAAGGTGCTGATCAACGGCCGCGAGACGGCGATGGTCAAGGGCGAGAACCGGGCCCTGACGCTGCAGAGCATGAGCGGCGCGGCCATCAGCTCGATCGAGGTCATGACCAATCCGTCGGCGCAGTTCGGCGCGGACGGGTCCGGCGGCATCATCAACATCGTCACCCGTCGCGACGCGCCGCTGGGCGGCGGCGGCTCGGTGCGCCTGAACCTCGGCGAGGAAGGCCGCTACAACACCGCCCTGGTCGGCTCCTACAACACCGGCGCGGTGACTTATAACCTGACGGCCAACGCCCAGCGCAGCGGCAACGACACCGACAGCAGCTCGGACCGCAACAACATCAACGCCTTGACGGGCGCCGTCACGCGCCTGGCCAGCCGCAACCGCAACAGCGCCGACATCGAGAGCTTCACCGTGACCGGCGGCGCCGACGTCCGCTATTCCGACACCGGCACGCTCGGCGGCGAATTCACCCTGGCCCGCCGCCAGGTCGATTTCGCGATCGACGGCGACACCAGCGTCTACGGCGCGGGCGACGTGCTCGCCAGCCGCTACGACCGGGTCTCGCGCAGCCACACCGCGCGGCGCGACCTCTCGGCCGCCCTCTACTGGGACCTGAAGGGCGACCTGACCGGCGAGGGCCTGAAGATCAACCTGACCTTCAGCCGCAGCCTGGACGACAACGAGCAGGCCTATGTCTCGACCTACAGCCTGCCCGTCGGTCGCCTCCCGTCGTCCAACCGCAACTACCGCGACAACGAAATCGAGATCCTGGGCTTCACCGGCGACTACACCCAGGTCGTCGGCCTGGGCGAACTGAAGACCGGCTGGTCGATCCAGCGGGAGGACGGCCAGCTGGAGACGCGGTTCTACGGGCTGGATCCGTCGAGCGGCGCGCCGACGCTGAACACCGCGCTCTCGAACCGCTTCGACTACACCCAGACCGTCGGCGCCGGCTACGTCACCTACGAGCGGCCGCTGGGCGACAAGTGGCTGATGATGGCCGGCCTGCGCGCGGAGGGAACCGACCTCGACCTGCGCCAGACCACCACCGGGGTCACGCGCTCCGACGACTACGCCAACCTCTTTCCCAGCCTGCACTTCACCTATGTGGTCTCGCCGGACGCCCGCTGGCGCTTCTCCTACGCCAAGCGCATCGAGCGCCCCAAGCCGCAGGACCTGAACCCGTTCATCGTCTATCGCGACGCCC
The DNA here is from genome assembly GCF_059418205.1 of Caulobacter sp. GW821-FHT09B11. Lineage (NCBI taxonomy): Bacteria > Pseudomonadati > Pseudomonadota > Alphaproteobacteria > Caulobacterales > Caulobacteraceae > Caulobacter > Caulobacter sp. GW821-FHT09B11. Next base: position 30,677 of record NZ_JBWKPK010000021.1, read on the forward strand.
AGAACTGGACCTCCGGCGCCAGCGATCTGGAGCCGCAGATCAGCCACGGCTTCGAGGCGGGCTACGAATACGGCAAGGGGCAGACCAACTACGCCCTGCGGGCCTTCTACCGCCGGACCAGCGACCTGATCGCCAACGTCAGCCAGATCATCGACGACACCATCGTGCTGACCACGAAGGACAATCAGGGCTCGATGACGTCGCTGGGCCTCGAGGCCTCGCTGGGGCTGCGGCCCATCCGGTCGGTGTCGCTGAACCTGTCGACGACGATCTACGAGGCGAAGATCCGCTCGTCGAACCTCTCCGGCGCGTTCGAGCGCTCGGCCCTGGTCGCCGAATACAAGATCAACGCCTCCTACCGCCTGGACCGCAAGAGCTCGCTGTCGCTGTTCATCTCCTCGCAGGGCAAGCGGCTGACGCGCGAGGAAGAGGTTCGGCCGATCATCATCAGCAGCCTGTCCTACCGGCGTGAACTCGCGCCGCGCTGGGCGCTGAGCGCGAGCCTGCAGAACCCGCTTCTGCAGCAGAAGTGGACCTCGCGCACCACCTCCGACGTGCTGCGCGACCGCACGGTCCGCAGCGACCCCGGCACCACCTTCTACATCGGTCTTACCCGCACCCTGGGCGGCCGCCCCGCCGGCCGCACCTGACGCCAACCCACAGGAGTTCGCCCATGTCCAAACCCGTCGCTTCGATCCTGGCCGCCGTCCTGACGCTCGCTCCGTTCACGGCGGCGCTGGCCCAGCCCGAGGGCGCCACGCCCGCAACGCCGCGCCGCATCGACCTGAAGTCGCTGTCCCCCGAGGCCCTGGACAAGTTCCTGAAGGAGAGCTTCCAGCGCAGCGACAAGAACGGAGACGGCTTCATCGACTACAGCGAGGCGCCGGAAAAGCGCGTCACCAAGACCAAGAACGGCCAGACCATGTCCGAGACCGGCGGCAAGGACCTCTGGATCGCCGACTACGACGAGAACAAGGACAAGAAGGTCTCGTGGGAGGAATACCGCAAGTTCACCGTCGCCATGGTGAAGCGCGCGCCCCGCTGAAGCTCGCCGGCCGGGGCTGACCGGAGTTCGGGGAAGCTAGTGCTTGCCGCGATCGCGCCCGAAGTTCGGCTCGGCGCTTTCCTGGCCCGCCGCCACGATGCCCCGACGGATCGCCCGGGTGCGGGTGAAGTGGGCGTGCAGGGTGTCGGCGTCGCCCCAGCGGATGGCGCGGCTCATGGCCTGCAGGTCTTCGGTGAAGCGGCCCAGCATCTCCAGCACCGCGTCCTTGTTGGCCACGAAGATGTCGCGCCACATGGTCGGGTCGCTGGCGGCGATGCGAGTGAAGTCGCGGAAGCCCGAAGCCGAGTACTTGATGACCTCGTTCTCGGTAACGTTCTCCAGGTCGGCCGCGCTGCCGACGATGGTGTAGGCGATCAGGTGGGGCAGGTGGGAGACGACGGCCAGCACCAGGTCGTGGTGCTTCTCCTCCATCAGCTCGACCTGGGCGCCGAACGAGCGCCAGAAGGCCGACAGCTTGGCGACGGCGGCGGCGTAGGCCTCGTCGTCGCGATCGGCCAGCGGCGTCAGGATGGTCCAGCGGCCTTCGAACAGCTCGGCGAAGCCGGCGTCGGGGCCCGACTGCTCGGTGCCGGCGATCGGGTGGCCGGGGATCGGGAACACCTTGGCCAGCTCGGGCGCACGGAAGGCTTCGGCGATGGTGGCCTTGGTCGAGCCGACGTCGGTCAGGGTGGCGCCGGCTTTGAGATGCGGGGCGACGGCGGCGGCCACCTCGCCGATCGACAGCACCGGCGTGGCGATGACCACCAGGTCGGCGTCCTTCACGGCCTCGGCTAGGTCGCCGGTGACGTGGTCGGCCAGGCCGATCTCGATGGCGCGGGCGCGGTGGGCCTCGCTGGCGTCGACGATGGTGACCTCGCCGACCACGCCGTGGGCGCGCGCGGCCAGGATCACCGAGCCGCCGATCAGGCCGGCGCCGACGACGGTCATCTTGGGATAGAGCAGGCCGGTGGGTGACATGGTTCTGATCTTCGTATCGAAAGCGCGGGCGTCTCAATAGCCCTCATCCTGAGCGTGTCGAAGGACGAGGGCGGCTCCGCTGAGCGTCCACCTCGCCCTTCGACAAGCTCAGGGTGAGGTGGATTGTGGATGGGGAAGGGCGCTACCGCCCCACGAACTGGGCCAGAAGATCCACGACCGCGCGATTGTGTTCCTCGCGGCCGATGGTGATGCGCAGTGAATTGGGCAGGCCGTAGTTGGCGACGGCGCGGACCAGATAGCCCTTGCTCGCCAGGAAGGCCTCGGCGTCGAGGGCGGTCTTGCCCGGCGTCGTGGGGAAGTCGACCAGCACGAAATTGGCGGCCGACGGCGTGACGGCCAGGCCAAGGCCGCCCAGCTGCTGGGCCAGCCAGGGACGCCACTGCTCGACCAGGGCCACCGAAGCGGCCTCGAAGTCACGGTCGGCCAGGGCGGCGATGGCTGCCTCTTGCGCCGGGATCGAGGTGTTGAACGGCGGGCGGATGCGCTCGATCGGATCGATGATGTCGGCGTCCGCATAGCCCCAGCCGACCCTCAGGGCGGCCAGGCCGTGGATCTTGGAGAAGGTGCGGGTGACGACGACGTTCCGGGCCTCGCGGGCCAGGGCCAGGCCGTCCTCGAAGCGCGGATCGGTGCAGAACTCGGCATAGGCGCCGTCCAGCACCAGGATCACCGACGGCGGCAGGGCCGCGTGCAGGTCGCGGATCTCCTCGCCGGTCAGCCACGTGCCGGTGGGGTTAGCCGGATTGGCCACGAAGACGATGCGGGTGCGCGCGTCGACCTGCTTCAGCGTCTCGTCGATGTCGATGCGACGGTTGGGCTCGGCGGCGAAGCGCACCTGCGCCTGGCAGGCGCGCGCGCCGATCGCGTAGGCGGCGAAGCCGTGCTCGCCCTGGACGATGTTGTCGCCGGGCTCGAGATAGGCCTGGCACAGCAGGGCGAAGATCTCGTCGCTGCCGTCGCCGAAGGTCAGGCGCTCGGGCTCCAGATCGTAGCGCTGAGCGACAGCCGCGCGCAGACCGCTGGCCTTGCCGTCCGGATAGACGTGCAGGCGGTCGGCGGCGTCGCGATAGGCGGCCTTGGCCTGATCGCTGCAGCCCAGCACGTTCTCGTTGCTCGACAGCTTCACCGGATGGGCGATCCCCTCGATCTTCGACTTGCCGCCCACATAGGCGGCGATGTCGAGGATCCCCGGCTTGGGCAGCGGATGGGGCGAGGCGGAGCGGTCGGAAGCGGTCATCACGGGGTCTCGGCGGGGAGCCTTGGAAAGGCCGGGCCTTCTTACACGTCGAAGGGAACGGGGGCAGCCCCGACCACGCCCGACAACTGGCCCGGTGCGCGGGCCAGGCGCTCGTCGTCGCGTTGGTAGAAGCCCGACAGCGAGAAGAGCTTCAGCCCGCCGGCCTCGGCCACCGGCTCGGCGGCGACGCCGTCGGCGCCCAGGGCCTCGACGATCGCGGCCGCGCTCTTGGGGCTATCCGTCACCCAGAAGGTCTGGTCGCCGCCGGTCGGCTCGACCTCGACTTCGGCCACCGCGAAGGCGGCCTGCGGACCCCAGCGGGTCAGGCAGGGCAGGGCGGCGAAGATGTTCAGCTTCGGCTCGGCCAGCAGGCGGCCCCACCAGGCGCTGCCCGGTTGCAGGCTTAGCACCGCGACGCCCCACGGCGTCTTGGCGGCGGCCAGGGCGTCCTTCTCGGCGGCGACCACGGCCATCGGCGGGGCGGCGCCGAAGCGCAGGCGGGCCAGCTCGACCGTGCGGCCGTCGCCCCAGACGGTCAGGTGGAACGGGCCCTGGCGCGACAGGCTGTCGGCCATCAGTTCGCGCCAGATGCGGATCAGCAGGGCGTCGGAGGCGTCGTTGCGTTCGGCGGCCAGCAGCTTGCGGACGATCAGGGCCTCGCGGCCGGGGCGCAGGCCAAAGCCGGTGTCGCCGGCGGCGCGCTTGGCCGTGGCGACGGCGCGCGACAGGCCGGCCCGCTCGTCGATCAGCTTCAGCAATTCACCGTCGATGGCGTCGATCCGCCATCGGACCTCGTCCAGCGAGGGCGGCGTCTCGTCCGCGTCGCGACCCATGATCCATCCCCGAAAATAGGAGGCCGGAACATAGACTTTGCCGCGAAGGGCGCAATAGCCGCATCGCGGGGGAAGGAAATTGCGCCGTTCGACGAGGGCTGGTGGTCGCGGGACAGGCGCGCCGGCGCCGAAACCTTCCGCGCCTCACTCCTACTCCCGTCATTCCCGCCCTTGTGGCGGGAACCCCTGGTTCCGCTGACGCGTGAGATGCAAGCGGATCGCCGGCGATCCGCCCCTCTCGCCCTTGCGGCTGACAGAGGGTTTCCCGCCACAAGGGCGGGAATGACGGGAGGAAAGGGAAATCAGCGCGGCACATAAACCTGCGGCGAGGGCCCCGTGTCGAACGGCCCCAGGCGCGTGCGGCCGTTCTGGAAGTCCAGGGTGGCGCTCAGCGTCGGGTCCTGGCCGGCGGCCGCGGCGATCGCGGCGGCGGCCGAGCGGGCGTCGGTGATCGCCTCCGCCGGGCTGGGCTTTTCGCGCACGGTGACGTCGAGGGCGCCGCGCAGGCGGCCGTCCGGATCGACGGTCAGGGCGCCGGACTTGGCCTCGATCAGGGCGTCGCCGGCGGTCAGCTTGCCGCTCTCGACGCTGATGGCGCCGCCGGCGGCCGTCCAGTCGCGCACCGCGTCGGTCCAGTTTTCACCGCGCAGGGTCGAGGCCTTCGACAGGCGCGAGTCCCAATAGAGCGACGCCGTGCGGTCCTGGGCGATGCGGCCGAGCAGGCCGGTGAAGGCCACCTTGGCGCCGTCGGCCTTGAACAGGATCGCGGCCTGGTCGTCCGGCCCGGCCCGCAGGTGCAGTTGCAGGGCGTCAGTCGAGCTGATCGGGAAGGGCTCGACGTCGGCGGCGGTGGTGAACACCAGCTTGGCGCCCTCGACCGAGATGCGCGGCGGATACTGGTCGAAGCCGGCCAGGCTGGCGCGCAGGGCGTCGCCGGTGACGACCACATCGCCCTTTTCGGGACGGGTCAGCACCACGCCGGCGGGGGCGACGATCATCCAGTGGCCGACGCCGTAGATCATCGCCTCGCCCTTCAGCTGCGGCGCGCGGACGGCCCAGCCCGAGGGTTCGGCGACGCGGGCGTTCTCCAGCCGCACGTCGAGGCGGAACGGAAAGCCGGTGACCTCGCGCCTGGTCCACGACAGGTCGTAGCCCTCGGCCTTCAGGTGGGCGGCGGTGGCGTCCATCCGCGTCACCATCTCGTTGCGCAGCCAGAACCAGCCGACGCTCCAGACGATGCAGACCAGGGCCGCGAGGACGAAAGGCAAGGCGAGGCCGCGACGGCGGGGCTTGCGGGACGGCGTCGGGTCGCTATGGGTCATGGGCGAAGGGGCTGTTCCGGTCGGTGAGGGTGTCAGGCGTGTCGAGCGAGCAGCCGCGGGGCGGCGATCGTTGGGTGTTCGGTTACGGATCGCTGATGTGGCGGCCCGGGTTCCCGTTCATAGACCGAAGAACGGCGGTCCTCCATGGGCGCAGGCGCGCCTTCTGCATCTATTCGGTGCATCACCGGGGGACCTATGAGCGGCCCGGCCTGGTGCTGGGCCTGGCCCCCGGCGGGGCGGTGCGCGGTGTGGCCTATCGCGTGGCGGAAAGGGCTTGGCCCGAGGTCTACGCTTACTTGCGCGAACGCGAGCAGCCGACCGAGACCTATTTCGAGGCCTGGTCGAAGCTGAAGATCGACGGAAACGGCGAGGTTCCGGCCCTGGTGTTCCTGTCGGACCGCAAGCACGGCCAGTGGGCGGGGGCGCTGACCCTGGAGCAGCAGGCCGAGCTGATCGCGGGTGCGCGAGGATTGTCGGGGCCGAACATCGACTATCTGCGGGATCTGGTGATGCACCTGCGCGAGGATGGGGTGCGGGATCACGCGATGGAGGCGTTGCTGAAGATGGTGGAGGCTAGGGAGGGCTGAGCCGCCCTGGCGGGCGGCCCCCTCCGGCCCTCCGGGCCACCTCCCCCAGAGGGGGAGGATCTTGGCGCGTTAGATGCTCCCCCTCTGGGGGAGCTGTCGCGGAGCGACTGAGGGGGACGCCGCAGGCGTCAGATCCCCTCATCCTCCAGCGCCTTGGTCGCCGTGTCGATCCGCATCTGCAGCTCGCGCATGAACTCGCCGCGCTTGAGGCCGGCGGGGATGGGCGGGAGGTATTCGAAGACGATGACGCCGGGCTCGACCAGCAGGCTCTTGTGCTTCCAGTGCTGGCCGCAGTTCAGGGCCAGCGGGGTCACCGGCAGCTCCAGTTCGCGATAGAGCGCGGCGATGCCGGGCTTGTAGTCGCCGGGCTCGCCGACCTTGCCGCGGGTGCCTTCCGGGAAGATCACGACCTGGCGGGTCTCCTTCATGCGGTCGATGGAGTCGCGGACCAACTTCTTCAGGGCCGTCGAGTGGCCCTTGCGGTCGACGACGATCATCTTGGCCTTCAGGCCGTGCCACCCGAACAGCGGCACCATCAAGAGCTCCTTCTTCATCACGAAGCAGGCGTCGGGCAGGATGGCGAACTGGCTGAAGACGTCGAACATCGACTGGTGCTTGGCGGCCACCAGCGCCGGGCCGGCGGGAACGTATTCCTTGCCGCGCACCTCGACCTTCACCCCCGCCAGCACGCGCAGGGCCAGGATCACGCCCTGGGACCAGAAGCGCAGCACGGCGCGGTTGGCCGCGCGCGGCATCAGCAGGGTCACCAGCATCAGCGTGGCCAGGGTGGCCGACCACAGCCAGAAGAACAGCTGGAACAGGAACGAGCGCAGGTAGATCAAGAGTCTTTCCCTTTTGCCGAGGTCTCGGCGGGTTTTTCCTTCGGACCCAGGTTCAGGAACGCCTCGCGTCCCAGGATCGCCAGGTACTTGCAGTATTCCACGATCATCCGGCGGGCGGTGTGGCTGCGCTTCCACCAGCGGCGGGCGTTGAGGCTTTCGGTGGCCACCGGATAGGCGTGCAGGGTCACGTCCGGCATGGTGGCGTGCAGCTCCAGCATCGAGCGCGGCATGTGGTAGTCGGCGGTGACGACGATCAGGCTCTCATAGCCGCGGGCCTTGGCCCACTCGGCCGTCTCGCGGGCGTTGCCGACGGTGTCGGCGGCGGCGAACCCTAAGTCCACGCAGCAGTCGTAGATCGGCTTGACGGCCTTGGTGACGTCCTGGACGTCGGCGCGGGTGGCCTCTTTGTTGACGCCCGAGATCAGCAGGCGCTTGCCCTTGCCGGCCTCCAGCAGCTTGGTGGCCGCCTCCAGGCGCAGGTTCGAGGCGCCGGTCAGCACCACGACGCCGTCAGAGACGGGGGGATCGGCCGCCGGGGTCGAGCGCTCCACCCGCGAGGTGAAGGCCAGAAGGCCCAGGGTCCAGATCATCACCACGATCAGAAAGGCGGCGATGCTCTTCACGGCATGTCCTTCAGCAGGCGGAGGGCCGCGGCGCGCGCGGCCAGCCCCGCGACCAGGGCGGCGATCAGCGGGCAGGGCAGGGGCGCCAGAAGGTCGATCCACGCCAGCGGCAACACCGGCGTGAGGCCCGTGCCGCCCCCCGCCAGCCGCGCCGTCACCCCGACGATGACCGCGGCCGCGCCGCCGAGCAAGCCCGCGCTGGCGGCCATGGCCGCGAAACGGTTCTGGAACAGCCTGGCGATGAAGCCGGCCTCGGCTCCGGAAAGGTGCAGCACCTCGATCACCTCGTGACGGGCGGCCAGGCCTGCCCGTGTCGCAAAGGTGATGACGGCGGCGGCGGCGGCGGCGATCAGGGCGAAGACGCCCAGCGCCGCCCAGCGGGCCAGGCCCGCGCCGCGCTCGATGTCGGAGATCCAGCGGCTGTGGTCGTCGACTATGGCGTCGACCGCGGCCTCGCGCAGGGCCTTGGTCAGGGCGTCGGCGGTAGCCGGAGCCTTGGGGTCGAGGTCGAGGGTCACCAGGCGCGGGGTCGGCAGGTCGGCGACCAGGGCGTCGCGGCCGATCCACGGCTCCAGCAGGGCCTCGGCCTTGTCCTTGGTCAGCGCCTGGGCCTGGGTCACGCCCTTGACCCCGGCCAGGGTCTCGGCGGCGCGGGCGGCGGCGCTGTCGGGCGTCTCGCCGGCCTTGGCGCGCACCACGACGGTGGCCGAGCCGGTCAGCTGGGCGCTCCAGCCCTCGGCGGCGCGGTTGGCGGCCAGGGCGGCCAGGGCGGTCAGGCAGGCCAGGAAGCACAGCACGGCCACGACGAAGACCAGCGCTCCGTCGCGGGCGTCGCGCGGCGGCAGCAGCGGGCCGGGCTTCCAGCGGTTGATGTCGAAGGGACCGCTCATCACGCCTCGCCCGGCTCGATCAGGCGGCCGTGCTCCAGGTGCAGCACCGGGCGGGCGGCGCGGGCGACCAGCTCCTCGTCGTGGGTGGCGATCAGCACCGTGGTGCCCAGGCGGTTGAGTTCGACGAAGAGGCGCAGCAGGCGCAGCGACATCGCCGGGTCGACATTGCCGGTCGGTTCGTCGGCCAGCAGCACGTCGGGCCGGTCGACCACGGCGCGGGCGATGGCCAGGCGCTGCTTCTCGCCGCCCGACAGGGTGGCCGGCAGGGCGTGCATGCGCTCGCCCAGGCCCACCCAGTGCAGCAGCTCGGCGACGTCGTCGCGATAGGCAGCCGGCTTGCGGCCGGCGATGCGCAGGGGCAGGGCGGCGTTGTCGAACACCGACAGGTGCTCGAGCAGCCGGAATTCCTGGAACACCACGCCGATGCGGCGGCGCAGGAAGGGCAGGTCGCCGGCGTGGACCAGGCTGATGTCGCGCCCGAACAGCTCGACGCGACCCCGTGACGCACGATGGGCCAGATAGATCAGCTTGAGCAGCGAGCTCTTGCCCGCGCCCGAGGCGCCGGTGAGGAAGTGAAACGACCCCGGGGCAAGGGAAAACCCGACGTCGCGCAGGGTTTCGGGACCCCGTCCGTAGCGCATCGAGACGCCTTCGAAACGGACCACGGGAACGGCGTCGAGGTCCTGATCTGCGCCGGTCCGCACGGGTGTGTCGATGGGGTTTCTGGACATCAGGGTTAAAATCGGCGACCTCCAATGCTGTAAAGCGGGGATGACCGATTCGCGGCCATGATACTGACCTGTCCGGAGTGCGCCAGCCGCTATTTCGTCGACGACGCCAAGGTCGGTTCGACCGGTCGTGTCGTGCGTTGCGCCTCGTGCGGCGCGCGCTGGACCGCGCGTAACGAAAACGCCGCCGACGAAGAGCTGTTCGATGCGCCGTCGGCCGCCGGGACGCCCCCCGGAGCGGCCAACGACGGGGCCGCCGCGGCCGCGGCGCTGGACCCCTTGCACGCCCTCGACGACACGCCCGAACCCGAGCCGCCGGTCAGCGCCCTGCCGGGCGAAGAGCTGCCCAAGGTGTTCCGCGCCCGCGCCGACGCCGAACGCCGCCTGCGCGAGGCCAAGACCACCGGCATCGTCTGGGGCGGCATGGTCGCGGTGATGGTGGTGGTGCTGGTCGGGGCCGGGGTGTTCCGCCTCAACATCGGCAAGCTCTGGCCGAGCACTGCCGGCGCCTACGCCATGGTCGGCGCGCCGATCAACACCATCGGCCTGATCGTCGAGGAAAACAGCATCCGCGCCGAGCCCACGATGCAGGACGGCCACGCCGCCCTGACCATCACCGGCGTGATCCGCAACATCACCGAAAAGCCGGTCGAGGCGCCGCCGCTGCGCATCGCCCTGCTCAACAAGGCCCAGAAGCGCGTGGCCGGCCAGCTGGCCGCCGCCGCCGACCCGATGATCCCGCCGGGCCAGACCCGCCACTTCTCGGTCGTCCTGCTGAACCCGCCGTCCAGCGCCCAGGTGCTGGAGATCGCCTTCGCGGTCGAGAAGGGCGCGGGCCATGCCGTGAAGACCGGCCTGCACGCGGCCGAGGCCGGCCACGGCGAGCCGGAACTGCGCGGCGCCCAGGACACGCCGACGCAGGATCATGCCGCCGCCGAGGGGCATACGGAGGATTCCGCGGCCGAAGGGGCTGGACACGACGCCCCTGGTCATGAGACCGGAGCGGCCGAAGCGGCTCCTGCCGAGCATCATTGACCAAGATCCCCTGACATGACCGATCCCGCCCGCCCCGAAGTGCTCATTTCAGAGCAAGAAATCGCCGAGCGGGTCGAGGCCCTGGCCCGTCAGATCGCGCCGCGCATCGACGACGACACCGTCGCCGTCTGCCTGCTGACCGGCGGCCTGTGGTTCGCCGCCGACCTGACCCGCGCCCTGTGGAAGGCCGGCCGCAACGTCCGCTTCGACGCCCTGTGGCTGGCCTCGTACCATGACGAGCGCAAGAGCACCGGCCGCTGCGAAGTGCGCGCCGACCTCCAGCGCCCGCTGGTCGGCCGTCGCGCCCTGGTGGTCGACGACGTGTTCGACACCGGCCTGTCGCTGTCGGAAGCCGCCCGCCTGGTGAAGGACGCCGGCGCCAGCGAAGTGCTGACCGCCGTCTTCGCCCGCAAGCCCTGGCCGACCTCGCGCGGCATGGAGCCCGATTTCGTGGCCTGGGAAGCCCCGGCCCGCTACCTCGTCGGCTACGGCCTGGACGACGAAGGCAAGAGCCGCGGCCTGCCGTACATCGGCGCGCTGGACTAAGCCCCCTGGTCCTTCTCCCCTTGCGGGAGAAGGTGTCGGCGAAGCCGACGGATGAGGGGTTTCTCAGACGCAAAACGCCGCGAAAGCTGATCGGCTTTCGCGGCGTTTCTGTAGGTGCGACCCCTCACCCGACCTCCCTCCGGGAGGCCACCCTCTCCCGCAAGGGGAGAGGGATTCGCTCAGTCCATCACCCTGACCGTCGTCGCGATGAACCCGCCGCCGAGCACGCGCTCCGGATCCGCGGGGTCGTAGAGCACGCAGGCCTGGCCGGGGGCGACGCCTTCTTCCAGGCCGTCGAACACCAGCCGCACGCCGCCGTCTTCCAGCGACAGGCGGCCGGCGACCGGCTCGCGGGTCGAGCGGACGCGGGCCAGGACCGGCGCGTGGGCCTTGGCGGCCTCGATCAGGTCGTCCTCGCCGCCCAGCCAGTTGTCTTCCTTCAGGGTCAGCGACTTGGTCAGCAGCGCCTCGCGCGGGCCGACCACGACGTGGCGCTTTTCGGCGTCGATGCGGACCACGAACAGCGGCTCGCCCGTGCCGCCGCCGACATTGAGGCCGCGTCGCTGGCCGATGGTGTAGCGGGTGACGCCCTCGTGGCGGCCCAGCACCTTGCCGTCCAGGTGCACGATGTCGCCGGCTTCCGCCCCCTGCGGGCGGATGCGGTCGATCACCGTGGTGTACTTGCCCTCGGGCACGAAGCAGATGTCCTGGCTGTCGGGCTTGTCGGCCACCGAAAGGCCCAGGGCGGCCGCGACGGCGCGCACCTGAGGCTTGGCGAAGCCGCCCAGCGGGAAGCGCAGGAAGTCGAGCTGCTCGCGCGTGGTGGCGAACAGGAAGTAGGACTGGTCCTTGCCCGGGTCGGCCGCGCGGCGCAGCTGCGGACGGTTGCCGCCGCTGACAAAGCCGCGCTGCACATAGTGGCCGGTCGCCATGGCCTCGGCGCCGAGGTCGCGGGCCACGTCCAGCAGGTCGCGGAACTTGACGGTCTGGTTGCAGCGCACGCAGGGGATCGGCGTCTCGCCGCGCAGATAGGCGTCGGCGAACTCCTCGATGACCTGTTCCTTGAAGCGGCTTTCGTAGTCCAGCACGTAGTGCGGGATGCCGATCCGCTCGGCCGCCATGCGGGCGTCCATGATGTCCTGGCCGGCGCAGCAGGCGCCCTTCTTCGAGATCGCCGCGCCGTGGTCGTAGAGCTGCAGTGTCACGCCCACCACGTCATAGCCCGCGCGGGCCAGCAGGGCGGCGGTGACGGTCGAATCCACGCCGCCGGACATGGCCGCCACGATCCGGGTTCCCTCGGGAAGACCGACGGCCTGCTTCACCGCCTGCGCGGCCTGCGCGATCAGGGCGTCGCCCTCGGCGACGGGGGCGTGGGCGGGGTCGAAACGGGCGAGGTCGGCGTCCATCGCGGCTATTTAGGCCCTGAGCGACGGTTTTGCGAGGCTGAGCAGCGTCGCAGGTCGAGCCGGCCTGCAATCATGCTGACAAATAGCGGCGGCGGGGCGGGGTATCCGCGGCGTTCGGGCCAGGGGAGAGGCGATGGCGGCGGACGATCACATGGCGGATCCGAGACTGGTCGAGGCCTGGGTCGACGGCTGGGCGCTGTCGCGCGGCGTGGCGCGCCCCGCGCGGATCGCGGGCGGCTTCCACCTGACGGTGGGCGAGCCGGGGCATCTGGCCCGCTACGTCTTTCCCGCGCTCGATGCGGCCGCGCTTCGCCGTCTGGGGCGGGGGATCGATCAGCCGGGCGTGTTCCTGAAGGCGTTCTGTCCGCCCGAGGCGCTGATCGCGGCGCTCGACGAGCGCTGGCGGCTGGAAAGCTTCGCCGACCTGATGGCGACGGCCCTGGACGGCGCCCCGGCGGCCGAGCCCGATCCCGCATACCACCTGTCGACGGCCCTCGAAGGCGCGGTCCTGGTCATCGCCGCGACGGCTCCGGACGGGACGCTTGCGGCGTCCGGGCGCGCGGCGCTGACCGGACCGTTCGCGGTGTTCGACAAGATCGTCACCGATCCGGCCCACCAGAGGCGAGGTCTCGGCCGGGCCGTGATGACGCGCCTCGGCGCCGAGGCTGTCGCCCGCGGGGCGGAGGAGGGCGTCCTGGCCGCCACGGTCGAAGGGCGGGCGCTCTACGAGGCGCTCGGCTGGCGGTTCGAGGGCCGCCTGCACACGGCGGTCATCCCAAGTCCCGACGCCTAGGCGAGACCTTACTTCAGCACGTTCAGCAGCGACGAGCTCTGCAGCGACGAGAACACCTGGGCCGAGGCCTGGACCGCCAGCTGGGCGGCCTGGAGGCGGGTGACGGCCTCGGCCATGTCGACGTCGACGACGCCGCCGATCATCACCGTCAGGCTGTCGGACTGGTTCTGCAGCGCGGTCTGGGCGTCTTCGAAGCGGCTCTGGTTCAGGCCGTTCTTGCCCTGGGCCGTGGTCAGGTTCTTCTGGGCGGTGTCGAACGAGGGCAGGGCGCCTTTGAGGAAGGTGGTCTGGGCCTCGGTCAGGTTGCCGGTGAACGGGCCGTTGGCGTCGACATAGGCCTGGATCTGCTTGAAGGCGTCGAACAGGCCCGTGCCCAGGGCGTCGCCCAGCACGCCGGTCTTCACCGTCGTCGACTCGTCGATGCGGTTGGTGGTGATGTACTGGTCGTTCTGGAACAGCGAGGCCGTGCTGGGTGCGGACGTAAGGTCGGCCATGCTGGTGGCCGTGGTCGTCGGCGTGTCGGTCTTGGCGCCCGAGAACACGTAGTAGCCGTTGGACTTGGTGTTGAGGCCCCGCACCGAGTCGCCGAAGGCGTTCTGCAGCTGCTCCATCAGGGTGGTGGCGTTGCCGGCCGCCAGGGCGTTGGCGATCGCCTCGCGGGCGTCGCCGGCCGCGTCGGCCACCTGGCCGATGCCGGTGTCCTGCATGTCCAGCCGGTTGGAGACCAGCTTGGTCTGGTCGAGGAAGCCGTCGATCTTGGCCTGGGCGCTCTTCATCGCCGTCAGCATCTCGGCGTTGGTGGCGTAGCCCTTCAGGTCGCTGGCGATCTTCTGGCTGGAGACCTGCTCGCCGATCTGGTTCTGGCGCACCTGCGCCAGCATCAGATTGGAGGTCATCACGCCGTAGTTGCTGGAGGTGGAGACGCGGGTCATGGGCGGCCTCAGATGAGGTTGGTCAGAACGTCGTACATGTCTTTGCTCGCCTGGATCAGGCGGGCCGAGGCGTTGAACGCCTGCTGGTACGTCGTCAGATTGATGAGTTCTTCGTCGAGATTGACGCCTTCCTGCGACTGGCGCTGGGTGTCGACCTCGGTCTTGACCGAAGCGGTGGCGTCCTTCCTGGACTCGGCGGCGGCGGCCTTGCGGCCGATCGAACCGGAGAAGTCGGCGGCGTAGCGCAGCACGCTGCTGGTCGAGGCGCCGACGCCGCCGGCGGACGAGAAGTTGACCGTGCTGTCGCCGGCCTTGGCCAGGGCCAGGGCGCCGCGGGCGTCGCCGACCGCCAGCGCGGGGGTGCCGGCCGCGGCGGTCAGGTCCAGCTTGGCGAAGGCCAGGCGGCTGGGGTTCTGCTCCAGGGTCGCATCGACCGAGTAGCTCGAAGCGCGGGTGCTGCGCTCGGACGGGCCCAGGCCGAACAGCTGGCTCAGCGTGGGGCCGCCGGTGCCGCGCTCGGTGTTGTCCTCGACCACCGACAGGGTGACCGGGGCGGCGTTGTTGGAGCTGAAGTTCAGCGCGCCCTTGGAGTCGAGCGCGAAGGTCCCGTACTGGCCCGCGCCGTCGCTGCGCGAGTTCATGGCGGTCAGCAGGTCCTGCATCGTGCCGCCCGTCGGGACGGTGACCTTCACGTCGCGGATGCGGCCGCCCTCGACGTCGGTCAGGCGCAGGGTGATCGTGTCGCCGGCGGTGAAGCCGTGCTGCGAGGCCGTGGTCATCCCCGTCTCGTACGGCGAGTAGCCGGTCGAGCGGACGATGTCGTTCATGCCGAAGAACTGGCTGAAGCCCTTGCCGGCCTTGGTGGACGGGGTGGTCGCGTCGTCGGCGATGGCCACGCCCAGGCCGCCGTTGGCCGACAGGCTGAGCGCGCCGTTCGAGAAGGTCGCCTGGCCGTCGGTTCCCAGGGCGCTGTTCAGCTGGGTCAGGAAGTTGCCGGGCGTGAAGGCCGGGCCGGCGACGCCGTCGACCGTCATCGAGCCGGCGCTGAAGTCGACGTCGATGCGGCGCTGGATGACGCCGCTGGAGTCGGTCAGGGCGATCGTCGTCTTGCCGGTGAAGCCCGAGAAGGCGGTCGTGGCGTCCAGGCCGGTGTCGCGGCCGGTCATGCTGGCGGGGGCGGGGACCGACGAGTTGGCGTTGGAGGCGCGGTTCAGCTCTTCGGTGGCGCGGGTGACGAACTCGCCCAGCTGGTCGGACAGGGCCGGCAGCTCGGTGTTGCGCAGCTCCATCAGGCCCTTCAGCTCGCCGCTGCTGATGTAGAGCGGGCTGGGCTGGCCGCCGCTGTTGGGCAGGGTGACGGTCAGGTAGCCGTTGGCGGTGGGCGACTGCTCGTACTTGACGGTGGCCGCGCCGTCGCCGGCCAGGCTCAGGCCCTCGGTCGAGCGGATCAGCACGCCGCCGTTGGCGCGCTGGCTGACCTGCACGTTCATCAGGCCCGACAGTTCGTCGATCAGGCCGCCCTGGATGTTCTCCGAGCCGGTCGAGTCGACGCCGGTGGTCTTGGCGCGGGTGATGTCGGTGTTCAGCTCGTCGATCTGCTTGAGCAGGACGTTCACCCGGTCGACATCGGCCGAGATCTTGGTGTCGGCGTCCTTGCCCAGGTTCGACAGGCCGGCGGTGATGCGGCTCGACTCGCCGAGGAAGTCCTCGACCTTGGTCAGGGCCTGGGTGCGCAGCAGCGACGAGGACGGCTCGTCCGCGGCCTGCGAGAAGGCCGAGTACACGCTGTCGAGCATCGAGAAGAAGTTGGTGCTGGCGCTGGGGTCGCCGAACAGCTTCTGGGCGTTGTCGAGCGCGCTGGCCAAGGCCGACGCCCGACCCGAGTCCGAGGCGGCGTTCAGGCTGGCCGACTGCAGGAAGCGGTCGGTCGCGCGCTTGATCGCGTCGATGTTGACGCCCACCCCCATGCCGTTCGACACGAGGTTCGACTGGCTGACGGTCTTGCGGACGTAGCCGGCGGTGTTGACGTTGGCGATGTTGTCGGAGACGACGCGCAGGCCCGTCTGGGCGGCCATCATCCCCGAAGTCGCGGTGTTCAGGATGGTGTTGAGGGACATCAGAAGTCTCCTGTCCGCCCGGCAAAGCACGGACCACGCGACGCGACCTTGCCCGGCGAAACTTGCCGGGTCCGGGTCGAGTGCGTCTCGTTACCGATGTGCAAACCGTTGAAATACAAGGCGTTGGGTTCCATGCGCCGTGCGGACGATGAAAAGGTGAGCGCAAGGATGGCGCCAACCCCGGTCCTGGCCGGGCTGCGGCGCGCCGACGCGGCAAACGAGGGGTCATTCTTTCCGTTTCCGCTCGGCAAAAAGCGCCGCAAGCTGCCGAAATAAAAGGGTAAATCAGGAGTTAAAATATTTAAAATCAAAGGCTTGTAAGAAATTTCCGGGTTGGCCCGGCGATTGCTCAGGGAACGGCGGATCAAGGCGTGCTCCATCCGAGCCGTCATCCAGCCCGAGCGTACCGACCCGCATGACCGCGATCGCCGCCTCTCTTCCGCTTCCGACGCCCGCCCCGGGCGCCGCCGGCGTTTCCGACGCTTCCGGCGCCGGCGACGTGTTCGGCGCGCTGCTGGCCGCGTCGGGCGATGAAGGCGGCGCCGAGCAGGCCGAAGCCCGTCCGGCCGCCGGCGGCAAGTCGCAGGCCAAGCCGGCGACCAAGGCCGACAGCGACCGCAAGGACGCCGACCAGACCTCGGGCCAGACCGCCGGCCAGGACGCCGCCGCCGCCCAGGTGGGCGCGGCCGTGGTCGCCGCCATGACCGTTCAGAAACAACCGGCCAAGCCGGCCCAGGGCGACGACGCCACGGCCGCCGCCGCCGCCGCCGAGGCTTCGGCTCAGGCCGGCGCTCAAGCCGACGCCCAGGCCGCCGCCCAAGCCGCGTCCCAGACCGCAGCGGCGGGCGGAGGCCTGCTGGCCAAGGCCGCCGACCTGGTCGGCGACGTGGCCGAGACCGTCGCCGACGTCGCCAAGCTGGCCGGCGCGGCTCCCGTCGCCGCCGCGGCCACGGCGGTCGCCGCCGCCGCCGACCTGACGTCCGACGCTGTCGCCGCCGCTCCGGCGACGGAAGGCGAGGCCGCCCCGGTCGCGACCGTCGACCTGTCGGCGCTGCAGGCCCTGTCGCCGAGCGAGCAGGGGCCGGCCTCCGCCGACATGACCAAGCTGGCCGAGCAGGCCGCCCTGGCCGCCCAGACCAGTAAGACCGCCGGCAAGACGACCGACAAGTCCGCCGCGCCCGAAGCCGCCAGGTCGGCGACCGACGCCGCCCAGCCGGCCGCCGCCTCGCTGGGCGACGAGATCGCCAGCCTGACCGCCGTGCAGACCTCGGCCGAGGACGCGGCGACCGCCGTGGCCGACGCTCAGGCCGTCGTCACCGACACCGCCGAAGCCGCCGTTCCGGCCGCCCAGGCCCAGGCCGCCAAGCCGGCCGAGGTCGCGACGCCCGCGCCGCAGGCCGGCAAGACCGAGGTCGCCGCCAAGGGCGAGGCCGTGGTCACCGCCCAGGCTGTCGCCGCCGACCAGGCCGCCCATGACGCCGCGACCAACAGCGACGGCGACAAGAGCGGCGCCGACGCCTTCGCCAAGATGGCGACCGACACCGCCCCCAGCGACGCGCCGGCCGCCAAGATCGACGCGACCTTCACCCCGACCGTCCAGACCCAGGCCGCGCAAACGGCCCAGGCTCCGGCCGAGACCATCGTCCGCGGCTCGCCCGAGACGGTCGCGGCCCTGTCGGCCGAGATCAGCAAGAAGCTCGAGGCCAAGTCGACCCGCTTCGACATCGTCCTGACGCCGGAAGGCCTGGGCAAGGTCGACGTGCAGGTGCGCATCGGCGCCGAGGGCAAGCTGACCGCGACCCTGGCCTTCGACAATCCGCAAGCCGCCGCCGACCTGCGCCACCGCGCCGGCGAGCTGCGCCAGGCCCTCAGCCAGGCCGGCTTCGACGTCGCCGACGGCGCCCTGAAGTTCGACGTGTCGAGCCAGGGCGGCAACAGCGGCCAGGGCCAGCAGCAGAACGCCTTCTTCGACTTCCAGGGCGGCGACCACGGCCGCCGCGCCTTCGCCGGCCGCGCCTTCGCGGGCGCCGCCGTCGAGGACATCCCCACCGTTTCAGCTGCGTCGCTGATCCCTGGCTACCGCCTCGCGGAAGCCAGCGGCGTCGACGTCAAGATCTAGGAGCAAGCGTCATGGCCACCACGACCGCGACGTCCAGCAGCACTTCGGTGCTCGACAAGATCAACAACTCCAGGAACTCGCTCGCCAGCAGCGAAGAGACCTTCCTGAAGCTGCTGACCACCCAGATGAAGAACCAGGACCCGTTGTCGCCGATGGATTCCAACGCCTTCACCGGCCAGATCGTGCAGATGACGGGCGTCGAGCAGCAGCTGGTCACCAACGACCTGCTGGCGGCCCTGGTCGGCATGAACGACGGCGGCCTGACCAACGCCCTGGGCATGATGGACAAGCTGGCCACGGCCGAGACCGACAAGGCCACCATCAAGAACGGCAAGGCCGACTGGAGCTACACCCAGGCCCAGGCCGGCACCGCGGTGAAGATCGAGGTCCTCGACAAGTACGGCGCCACCATCGCCACCAAGTACCCGGACGACATGTCCAAGGGCGACCACACCTTCACCTGGGACGGCAAGTCCGACAACGGCACGGCCCAGGCCGAGGGCGGCGAATACACCCTGAAGATCACCGCCACCAACGCGGACGGCGCGAAGATCGTCACCAGCTCCAAGGGCCGGATCGAAGGCATCGTGACCGCGGTGACCAACGAGAGCGGCCAGAACATGGTCACCATCGGCGGGGTCAAGGTCCCGATCAGTTCGGTGATCGGCGTCACCAACCCGCCGGCGACCACCACCAGCTAAGGCCCCGCCGGCCTCTACCGAATGAACCGGGCGTCAGAAAGACGCCGACGCGGTCCCCCCGAGCCAGACGGCCGACCCGGACCCAAACGCAAACAGCGCTGAACCCCTCGACACAAACTTCACGAGCAGGAATTCAGTCATGTCCATCAACAGCGCCATGCTCGCCGGCGTCTCCGGCCTGGTCGCCAACTCCTCGGCCCTGGCCGCGATCTCGGACAACATCGCCAACGTCAACACCGTCGGCTACAAGCGTTCGTCGGCCAACTTCTCGACCCTGGTCACCTCGCAGAGCAAGAACAGCACCTACAGCGCCGGCGGCGTGAAGGCGCTGACGCACCAGTTCATCAGCCAGCAGGGCCTGACCCAGTCGACGACCTCGAACCTCGACCTGTCGATCTCGGGTTCGGGCTTCTTCGTCACCACCGAGAAGCCGGAAGGCCTGACGGCCACCGACACCCGCTCGTTCACCCGCGCCGGTTCGTTCCAGCTGGACAACCTCGGCTACCTGAAGAACGACGCCGGTCTCTACCTGCAGGGCTGGCTGGCCGATCCGGTCACCGGCTCCATCACGCCCGACCCGTCGGACCTGACCCAGCTGTCGTCGATCAACGTCGGCAGCGTCGGCGGCACCGCCGAGAAGACCACCCGCGTCGGCGTCAACGCCAACCTGCGGTCGGAACAGCCGGTCTCGGCCTCGGCCAACTTCACCACGGGCGTCAAGACCGTGACCGACAGCGCCGGCGCCTCGCACAACTACACGGTCGCCTATTCCCCGACGGGCGCGGGCGACACCTATGACGTCAAGCTGTACGAAGGCACGAACCTGGTCTCGACCGGCACGGCCGCCTACGACCCGACCACCGGCGCCCTGACCACCTACACCCCGAGCGGCACGACGACCCCGTCGGCGGCCATCGACATCGGCGGCGGCACGACGGTCTCCTTCGCCTCGCTGGGCGTCAACACCAAGACCGAAGTGGCGGCCGGCGGCGTCTATGACCCGACCAGCAACTCGATGTCGGACTACGCGCTCGACAGCACCACCGGCGTGAAGCCGGACTTCGAGATCCAGGTTCCGATCTCGGACTCCAAGGGCGGCCAGCGCAACGTCACCCTGTCGCTGCTCAAGGGCCCCGGCCCGAACGAGTGGTACGCCGAACTGCGCGCCAAGCCGGGCGACCTGGACAACAACGCCAACGGCCTGATCAGCTCGGGCAAGATCACCTTCACCACCGACGGCAAGCTGTCTTCGGTCGGCAACCTGTTCGGCGGCACCGATCCGACCTCGATCACCATCGCCGCGTCCGACCCGGCCGCGACCGGCACGGGTCCGCGCTGGGCCGACAGCCTGGGCATCGACAGCCAGTCGGTGCAGATCGACCTGGCCAACGCCGCCGGCGGCCTGACCCAGTACAACAGCCAGTCGGTCGTGCAGTCGGTGAACACCAACGGTACGGCGTTCGGCAACCTGACCAACATCGAGGTCGACGAGGACGGCTACGTCTCGGCCATCTTCGACAACGGCGTCACCCGCCGCATCGCCCAGGTGGCGGTCGCGACCTTCTCGAATCCGAACGGATTGAAGGGCGTCAACGGCAACGCTTATCGCGTCACCAATGAAAGCGGCACCTACAGCCTGAAGACCCCGGGCTCGGGCGGCGCCGGTTCTCTGGCTCCTTCGACGCTGGAAGCTTCGACTGTCGACCTGTCGACTGAGTTCACCGGCCTCATCACTACGCAACGCGCCTACTCGGCGTCGTCGAAAATCATCACCACCGCCGATCAGATGCTGGAAGAACTTCTGAGCATTAAGCGCTGATCATAGGTATTAACTGGTTTTAATCAGAGTGTGTCACATCGATACACTCTGATCGCTGGAGGAAGTCCCGTGTTTAGGTCTTTCTTTACTACTGGAATTAAGCCGCTGTTATTTCCCGGCGCCTATATTCCTCATCAACAGTGATGGTTGTGGGAAAGGCGTAAAGCCATGTTGCAGCAGCAGCGCACGAACAGCCGGGGTGAAAAGTACGTCATCGGTCCGACCGGTGCGCCTCTTACCCTGTCGGATTTGCCGCCTCCGGAAACCCAGCGTTGGGTGATCCGGCGTAAGGCTGAGGTGGTGGCCGCCGTTCGCGGTGGTCTCCTCTCGCTCGACGAGGCGTGCGATCGTTACAAGCTGACCAACGAGGAATTCCTCGCCTGGCAGCAGTCTATCGACCGGCACGGCCTGGCGGGTCTTCGGACCACCCGGCTTCAGCAGTACCGCTAAACGGCGGAAAAACTGAAAGGGCGCGAGGAGTTATGCTCCACAAAGCGCCCGAACGGTCTGTTCAGCGGCCGCGTCCCCCAGGACGCGGCCGCGACCATTTGGCGCCTTCGACGTCCGCTTCCCGCCCTGGATCTAAATGCGGCGTTAACCATCGACTGGGTAAATCCTGCCTAGCGACGGCGGACTTCCATCCGTCTCGTTTGCGCCCCGTTCGGACGCAGTTTGAGGGACAGGCCCAGTGGATAAATTCCTGAGCGCGATTCAGAGATTCGGCGTCGGTCGTCTGGCCGCCCTGGCGGGCGTCGCCGTCGGCTCCATCGCCGTGCTCGCCGCGGTCGTCATGATGCTGGGCAAGCAGCCGAACGAGCTGCTGTATTCGAACCTCGACCTCAAGGAAGCTTCGTCGGTCACCCAGGCGCTGGACCAGGCCGGCATCAAGTACGAGACCAAGGGCGACGGCTCGACCATCATGGTCGCCCGCGACAAGGTCAATTCCGCCCGCCTGCTGGTTTCGGGCAAGGGCCTCGTGACCTCGGGCTCGATCGGCTACGAGATCTTCGACAATTCCAACGCCATCGGCCAGACCGACTTCGTTCAGCAGCTGAACCGCCAGCGCGCCCTGCAGGGCGAGCTGGAGCGCACCATCCGCGGCTGGCAGGGCGTCCGCGACGTCCGCGTCCACCTGGTGCTGCCCAAGCGCCAGCTGTTCGAGGAAGACGCCGAGCAGCCGTCGGCCGCCGTCACCATCGGCACCGCGGGCCGCGAAGCCTCGGCCGACATGGTCTCGGCCATCCAGAACCTGATCTCGGGCTCGGTCCCGGGCATGAAGGGCGAGCGCGTCAACGTCATCGACGAGCGCGGCAAGACCCTGTCGGCCGGCGGCGACGAGAGCCTGGCCGGCAAGCTGGCCCAGGACCGCAAGTCGGAAGCCGAGGCCCGCATCGGCAAGAGCGTCAAGGAAATGCTCGACGGCGTCCTCGGCCCGGGCAAGGCCCGCGTCACGGTCACCGCCGACATCGACCTGAACCGCGTCACCACCCAGGAAAAGAAGTACGATCCGGACGGCCAGGTCGTGCGCTCGGAAAGCACCAGCGCCAACAACGCCTCCGAGACCAAGAACGAAGACAACAGCGGCGTCACCGCCACCCAGAACATCCCGGGCGGCCAGCCTGGCGGCGCTCAGCCCGTCGGCTCGACCTCGGGCGGCAACGAGACCACCACCAACTACGAGATCTCCGAGTCGGTCCGCACCGAGGTCGTCGAGCCGGGCGCCATGAAGAAGCTGGCCGTGGCCGTGGCCGTGGACGGCGTCACCGCCGCCCCGGGCAAGGACGGCAAGGCGGGCGCCTACACCCCGCGCTCCGCCGAGGAGATCGCCCAGATCGAAGAGCTGGTGAAGACCGCCATCGGTTACGACGCCGCCCGCGGCGACCAGGTGAAGGTCACCAACATCCGCTTCCCCACGGCCGAGGACCAGGGCCTGACCGAAGGCGGCCTGATGTCGGGCTTCGACAAGGACGACCTGATGCGCATCGCCGAGATCGGCGTCCTGGCGGTCGTCGCCCTGCTGATCCTGCTGTTCGCGGTGCGTCCGTTCCTGAAGAGCCTGAGCCAGCCGGCCACCCACCCGATCCAGATGGCCCTGGGCCAGGAGGGTCAGCCCGTGACCCGCCTGATCACCCTGTCGGACGGCTCCACCCAGCAGGTCGTCGTCGACCAGTCGGGCGAGCCGATCGCCATCGCCGGCCCGACCAGCGACATCGATCAGCGCATCGACATCGCCAAGATCGAAGGCCAGGTGAAGGCTTCGTCGATCAAGCGCGTCTCGGAGTTCGTCGAGAAGCACCCCGAAGAGTCGGTCGCGATCCTGCGCAACTGGCTGCACGAGTCGGAGTGACGGAATGAAGGCGGCCGTCAACGACATCTCCAAGCTGGCCGGGCCTGAAAAGGCGGCCATCGTCCTGCTCGCCCTGGGCGAAGAGCACACCAAGATCTGGGAAGCTCTGGACGACGAGGAGATCAAGGAAGTCTCGCAGGCCATGGCCAGCCTCGGCACGGTCTCGGCCAGCGTCGTGGAAGAGCTGCTGGTCGAGTTTGTCTCGGGCATGAGCTCGACCGGCGCGATCATGGGCTCGTACGAGCAGACCCAGCGCCTGCTGCAGTCGTTCATGCCGCCCGAGAAGGTCGACGCCCTGATGGAGGAGATCCGCGGTCCGGCGGGTCGAACCATGTGGGACAAGCTCGGCAACGTGAACGAGGCCGTGCTCGCCAACTACCTGAAGAACGAATACCCGCAGACCGTCGCCGTCGTGCTGTCGAAGGTGAAGAGCGACCACGCCGCCCGCGTGCTGGCCTGCCTGCCGGAAGACTTCGCGCTGGAATGCGTCACCCGCATGCTGCGCATGGAGCCGGTGCAGCGCGAGATCCTCGACAAGATCGAGCAGACCCTGCGGATCGAGTTCATGTCGAACCTGGCGCGCACCTCCAAGCGCGACAGCCACGAGATGATGGCCGAGATCTTCAACAACTTCGATCGCCAGACCGAGGCCCGCTTCATCGCCGCCCTGGAAGAGCGCAACCGCGAGGCGGCCGAGCGCATCCGGGCCCTGATGTTCGTGTTCGAGGACCTGTCGAAGCTGGATCCGGGCGGCGTGCAGACCCTGCTGCGCGCCACCGGCAAGGAACAGCTGGCCCTGGCCCTGAAGGGCGCCTCGGACAAGCTGCGCGAGATGTTCTTCTCCAACATGTCCGAACGCGCCTCGAAGATCATGCGCGAAGACATGGAAAGCATGGGTCCGGTGCGTCTGAAGGACGTCGACCAGGCCCAGGTCGCCATGGTCCAGATCGCCAAGGACCTCGCCGCCAAGGGCGAGATCATGCTGGCCGGTTCGGGCAGCGACGACGAACTGATCTACTGAGGCGCGCGGGATGACCAACGGAACCTATCAGCGCTTCGCCTTCGACACGGTCTTCGACGACCGTGGCGGGGTGGCCTACGAGGCCCCCAAGGTGAAGAAGAGCTTCACGCCCGAGGAAGTCGAGGCCGCCAAGGCCGAGGCCTTCGCGCAGGGCGAGCGTTCGGCCGTGGCCCGCGCCGAGCAGGAAGCCGCCCAGGCCATGAACGCCATCGCCCACGCCGTGCACGGCGCGATGTCGACCCTGGCCGCCGTCGCCCACGAGCACCGCGAAAGCTCGGCGCGCCTGGCCCTGGCCTGCGCCAACAAGATCGCCGACGCGGCCCTGGACCAGTTCCCCGAGGCTCCGGCCTCGGCCGCCCTGCTGGCCCTGGCCCGCGAGGTCGAGGCCCAGCCCAAGCTTTCCGTCCGGGTCGCGCCGCATCTGGTCGAGCGCACCCAGGCCGCCTTGGAACAGACCGCCCACGCGGTCGGTTTCCCTGGCGCGATCATCGCCCGGGCCGATGCGGCCCAACCGCCCGCCGCCTTCGTCCTCGACTGGGGCGACGGCCGGGCGGAATTCAATCCGGACGAGGCGGCGCAACGCGTCGCCCAGGCCCTCGAAGCCGCCATCGCGGCCGAAGGGCTGCACGCCGAACCCCTGCTTCCTAGCGAAGGCTGACCGCCATGTCCGACGACCTGACCCTCAACGATTTCAACGGCGGCATGCTCGCCTCGGAGATCCCGGTCGAGCTGAGCGACAAGATCGCCTCCGACCTGGCGCCGGTGTTCGATGTCCCCGTCAACATCTCGGCGGTGCTCGGCCGCTCCAACATGTCGGTCGCCCAGCTGCTGCAGCTGCAGGCCGGCTCGATCCTCGAGCTCGACCGCAAGGTCGGCGAGGCGATCGACATCTACGTCAACAACCGCCTGGTCGCCCGGGGCGAGGTCGTCGTCGTCGACGAGCGCCTGGGCGTGACCATGACGGAAATCATCAAGGACGGCGACGCCGCGGGCTAAGCCTCGGTTTCGAAAGTCCCCAGTAGTCCGCGCCCTTCGAAAACAGGGCGAAGCAGTAGAAGATCGGTCCGGAAGGGCCGCCCGGAGAGAAGACAATGCGCCTCTTGGTCGTTGGAAAACTGAACGGTCAGCTCTCGGTCGCCGTGAAGATGGCGATGAACGCGGGCGCCAAGGTCTCGCACGTCGAGACCACGGAGCAGGCGACCAACGCGCTGCGGGCCGGTCAGGGCGCCGACCTGATGATGGTCGACTACGGTCTCGACATCGCCGGCCTTATCGCCGCCAACGAGAGCGAGCGGATCCGGGTGCCGGTCGTGGCTTGCGGCGTCGACGCCGACCCGATGCGCGCGGCCGGGGCCATCAAGGCCGGGGCCAAGGAATTCATCCCGCTGCCGCCGGACGCCGAGCTGATCGCCGCCGTCCTGGCCGCGGTGACCGACGACAACCGCCCGATGATCGCCCGCGACCCCAACATGGAGCAGGTGATCAAGCTGGCCGACCAGGTCGCGCCGTCGGACGCCTCGATCCTGATCACCGGCGAAAGCGGCTCGGGCAAGGAGGTGATGGCCCGCCACGTCCACGCCAAGTCGCGTCGGGCCAAGGCGCCGTTCATCAGCGTCAACTGCGCCGCCATCCCCGAGAACCTGCTGGAAAGCGAGCTGTTCGGCCACGAGAAGGGGGCCTTCACCGGCGCCCTGGCCCGCCGCATCGGCAAGTTCGAGGAAGCCAACGGCGGCACCCTGCTGCTGGACGAAATCTCGGAAATGGACGTGCGCCTGCAGGCCAAGCTGCTGCGCGCCATCCAGGAGCGCGAGATCGACCGCGTCGGCGGCACCAAGCCGGTGAAGGTCGACATCCGCATCCTCGCGACCAGCAACCGCAACCTGGCCGAGGCGGTCAAGGAAGGCGTGTTCCGCGAAGACCTGCTCTACCGCCTGAACGTCGTGAACCTGGCCCTGCCGCCGCTGCGCGAACGCCCGGGCGACATCATCAATCTGTGCGAGCACTTCGTGAAGAAGTACTCGGCCGCCAACGGCATCGACCTGAAGCCGATCTCGGCCGAGGCCAAGCGCCGCCTGATCGCCCACCGCTGGCCGGGCAACGTTCGCGAGCTGGAAAACGCCATGCACCGCGCGGTGCTGCTGTCGACCGGTCCGGAGATCGAGGAGTTCGCCATCCGCCTGCCGGACGGCCAGCCCCTGGCCCCGGCCCCCGACGCGGCCGTGGCCCGCGGCGCCTCGATGGCGGCGGCCGAGGCCGTGGCTTCGGCGGCCACCCGCAATTTCGTCGGCCAGACGGTCGCCGAGATGGAGCAGACCCTGATCATCGACACGCTCGAGCACTGCCTGGGCAACCGCACCCACGCGGCCAACATCCTGGGCATCTCGATCCGCACCCTGCGCAACAAGCTCAAGGAATACGGCGACGCCGGCGTCAGCGTTCCGCCCCCGCAGGGCGGCGTGGGCGCGGCGGCCTAAACCTGGAGTATGGAACGCCGTTCGGCGCCCGCGACGATCGGTCCGGCGCCGAACATGGCTAATTTCGATTAAGGAGATGGCGGGCCGCTCCAAATCGCTCCAAGCGGGACGGTCCGATCCTAGACACAGCAGCAAGGCTTTCCATGGCTGACGCCGCCGCCCCCAAGGCCGCAAGCTCGATCCCCAGCGCCAAATCGCTGTGGGAAGGGATCCTGCGCGGTGAGATGGGTCTGGCCCTGGGCGTCGTCGGCATCATCGTGCTGCTGATCCTGCCCGTGCCGCCGTTCCTGCTGGACGTGCTGCTGGCCGTGTCGCTGACCGGCTCGGTGCTGATCCTGATGACCGCGGTGCTGATCAAGAAGCCGCTGGAATTCACCTCGTTCCCGACCGTGCTGCTGGTCGCGACGCTCTACCGCCTGGGCCTCAACATCGCCTCGACCCGCCTGATCCTGGGCAACGGTCACGAGGGCGGCCACGGGGCCGGCGCGGTCATCGCCGCCTTCGGCAACCTGATGATGCAGGGCAACTTCGTCATCGGCGTGATCGTGTTCATCATCCTGGTGGTGGTGAACTTCATGGTCGTGACCAAGGGTTCGGGCCGGATCGCCGAAGTGGCCGCCCGCTTCACCCTGGACGCCATGCCCGGCAAGCAGATGGCTATCGACGCCGACCTGTCGACCGGCCTGATCGACCAGGACACCGCCAAGATCCGCCGCAAGGAGCTGGAGCAGGAAAGCACCTTCTTCGGCGCCATGGACGGCGCCAGCAAGTTCGTGAAGGGCGACGCCGTCGCCGGCCTGATCATCACCGCCATCAACATCGTCGGCGGCATCCTGATCGGCGTCGTCCAGCACAAGGTGCCGATCGGCGAGGCCGCCTCGACCTACACCCTGATGACCATCGGCGACGGCCTTGTCAGCCAGATCCCGGCCCTGGTCATCTCGATCGCCGCCGGTCTGGTGGTGTCGAAGGCCGGCGTCGAGGGCAGCGCCGACAAGGCCCTGACCACCCAGCTGGCCATGAACCCGGTCGCGCTGGGCATGGTCTCGGCCTCGTCGGGCGTCATCGCCCTGATCCCGGGCATGCCGATCATTCCGTTCGCGGGCCTGGCGGTCGGCGCGGGCCTGCTGGCCTATCGCCGCGCCCAGCAGGCCAAGCTGGCTCCCGCCAGGGAGGCCGCAGAGGCAGCGGCCAAGGCCGCCGCCGACGCGCCGGCCGAGCCGGAAGAGGAGCCGATCAGCGCGGCCCTGGCCATCGACGACGTCAAGATCGAGCTGGGCTACGGCCTGCTGACCCTGATCAACGACCTGGAAGGCCGCCGCCTGACCGACCAGATCCGCGCCCTGCGCAAGACCCTGGCCACCGAGTTCGGCTTCGTCATGCCGCCCGTGCGTATCCTCGACAACATGCGCCTGGCCAACCAGGGCTACGCGATCCGTATCAAGGAGATGGAGGCGGGCCTCGGCGAGGTGCGCCTGGGCCACCTGATGGCCATGGACCCGCGCGGCGGCCAGGTGGAGCTGCCCGGCGAGCACGTGCGCGAACCCGCCTTCGGCCTGCCCGCCACCTGGGTCGCCGACGACCTGCGCGAAGAGGCGACGTTCCGCGGCTACACCGTCGTCGATCCGGCCACCGTGCTGACCACGCACCTGACCGAGATTCTCAAGGAGAACATGGCCGACCTGCTCTCCTACGCCGAGGTGCAGAAGCTCCTGAAGGAGCTGCCGGAGAACCAGAAGAAGCTCGTCGACGACCTGATCCCCGGCGTGGTCAACGCCGCCACGATCCAGCGCGTGCTGCAGGCCCTGCTCAAGGAGCGCGTCTCGATCCGCGACCTGCCGCAGATCCTGGAAGGCATCGGCGAGGCCGCTCCGCACACCAGCTCGGTCACCCAGCTGGTCGAGCAGGTCCGCGCCCGCCTGGCCCGCCAGCTGTGCTGGGCCAATCGCGGCGACGACGGCGCCCTGCCGATCATCACCCTGTCGGCCGATTGGGAGCAGGCCTTCGCCGACGCCCTGATCGGCCCCGGCGACGACAAGCAGCTGGCCCTGGCCCCGTCGCGCCTGCAGGACTTCATCCGCGGCGTGCGCGACACCTTCGAGCGGGCCGCCCTGCAGGGCGAGTCGCCGGTGCTGCTGACCAGCCCGGCCATCCGCCCCTATGTGCGCTCGATCATCGAGCGCTTCCGCGGCCAGACCGTGGTGATGAGCCAGAACGAGATCCACCCCCGCGCCCGCCTGAAGACGGTGGGGATGGTCTAGGGCCAATCGACATTCAGGCTCGGTGCGTGGTCCTCGTCCTTCGACAAGCTCAGGATGAGGACCATTTACAGGCCCAGGCAGCAGAAAAACCTCATCCTGAGCTTGTCGAAGGACGAGGTTTTCGTCTCAAACGCCGAATGTCGATCCGCCCTAGGCCGGCCTTACGGCCGGGCCGGCTTGTTGATCACCGAGACCGAGACGCCGGGCTTATCGACGCCCGGGCAGGCGCCTGGGACGTTGCAGTTGTAGGTGATGGTCGTGCAGCCCGTCGCGACGAGCAGCAGGGCGAGGCAAAGGGTGAGGCGCAAAGCCGACTCCTACGAAAGGCTGCGTCCTTGCTAGTCCTCGCGGGGCCTGGCCACAATGTGCGAGCGTCGCGGTCCCTCTTGCACTTCCCGGAATAAGTCAGACAAATACCCGTCACCGTGGGAACGTCCACGCGTGACGGGAGGACTTCAGATGGGCTTCAACGCCTGGCGCCGCCGCTCGCTCGGGGCCTGCGCATCGGTTCTGGCGCTGGGCCTGCTGGGCGCCGCGCCCGCCTGGGCCGCGCCCGCGAAACAGGTCGAGATCGTCAAGCGCCTGAAGCCCGGCAAGGCCCCGGCGGTAAAGGACCAGACCGCCTATCTGCTGGCCTATTTCAAGGACGAGACCCATTCCCTGCACTTCGCCGTCTCGTCCGACGGCTACAGCTTCACCGACGTCAACGACGGTGCGCCGGTGCTGGAGGGGCGGGGCGTGGCCGAGCAGAAGGGCCTGCGCGACCCGCACATCGCCCGTGGCCCGGACGGGGCCTTCTATCTGGCGATGACCGACCTGCACATCTTCGCCCAGGAGAAGGGGCTTCGCTCAGACAAATGGGAGCGGCCGGAGAACGGCTATGGCTGGGGCAACAACCGCGGCCTGATCCTGATGAAGTCGTACGACCTGGTCCACTGGACGCATTCGATCGCCCGGGTCGACAAGCTGTTTCCGCAGATGGGCGACATCGGCTGCGGCTGGGCGCCGGAGACGATCTACGATCCGGCCCGCAAGGCGATGATGGTCTATTTCACGACCCGCATCGGCGCCGGCCGCAACTCCCTAGTCTACGCCTACGCTGATGACGCCTTCACCACCCTGACCACCGAGCCCAAGCCGCTGCTGGCCCATCCGGATCCGGCCCAGAGCCTGATCGACGGCGACATCACCAAGGTGGGCGACACCTATCACCTGTTCGCGGTCGGCTACGACAATCCGGCCGGCATCCGCCACGCCACGTCGAAGAGCCTGACCGGCGGCTATGTCTACGAACCCGGCAAGATCGATCCCGAAGCCGTGGCCGCCGAGGCCCCGACCCTGTGGCGGCGGACGGGAACCGAGACCTACGTCCTGATGTACGACGTGTTCGGGGCCAAGCCGAACAACATGGGCTTCTCCGAGACGACCGACTTCATCCACTACAGGAACCTCGGCCGCTTCAACGACCCCGGCTCGCCGATGAAGGCGACCAACTTTCAGAGCCCCAAGCACGGGGCGGTGATCCCGGTCAGCCCGGCCGAGGTGGCGCGGCTGAAGGCGTGGTTCTCGGGGAAGTAGGGAGAGGGCGCTGCCTCCCAATCCTCCCGTCATTCCCGCCACAAGGGCGGGAATGACGGGAGTTTAAGGGGGGAGCTCTTAAGCCCCGAACGCCATGTGATAGGTCACCGCCCCGCGCGGCGACCGGCCCTTGAACACCAGGCGCTGCAGGTAAGGCGAAGTCTCGCCGCCGTAGGTCAGGGCCTCGTCGGTCTCGAAGCCGAAGCGGGCGTAGTAGAGCGGCGAGCCCAGCAGCACGCAGCCGGTCGCGCCCATGGCCTTCAGGCGCTCCAGGCCCTCGCGGATCAGGGCCTGGCCGTGGCCTTCCTTCTGGCGGTCGGGCGCCACCGAGACGGGGCCCAGGCCATACCAGGCGCCGTCCGAGATCTCGATGTCGACCGGCGAGAAGGCGATGTGGCCGACGACCTGGCCGTCGTCGGCCTGCGCCACCAGCGACAGCGACAGGGCGCCGGCCGCGCGCAGGGCGTCGACGATCAGGGCCTCGGTCTGGCTGCTGTAGGGCCGGCCCTCGAAGGCGGCCGTGGTCACGGCGCGGATGGCGGCGATGTCTTCCGGGCGTTCGGGGCGGATAGTCATGGGCCCTGATCTCCCTTTGTGGTCCTAGCGCGTCATCCAGGGCCGGGACTTGCCGGTCGGGGCGACGGCGTCGGCCCGATCGACCTTGCCGCTGGAGGCCTTGGGGCCGTGGCCATGGCGGCCCTGCGCGGCCTTCTTCAGGCGCAGGGCGCGCTGCATCGGGGTTTCGTTCGGCGGCGGGGCGTCGGTCTCGTCGGTCATCGGCCGCCTTTAGCACGCCGCGACGCCCCGCGTCCCCGATTAGTGCCCGCCGGAGAGGTCCGGATGGGGGATCTTCGCCACGTCGGCCGCCGTCACCGGCTTGGCGTAGGCGTTGCCGAAGCGGGTGCGGACATAGGTGACGACCTCGGCGATCTGGGCGTCGTCGAGGGTTCCGGCGAAGCTGGGCATGCCGCCCTGGCCGCGCACGACGATCATGGTCGGGTAGGCGGCCGCGGCCATCTTCGGATTGGCGGCGAGGGCGGGGATGGTCCCCGCGCCGCTCCCCCCTTTTGCATCGGCCATGTGGCAGGCCTGGCAGACGGCTTCATAGACCTGCTGACCGGTGACGGGCTTGGCGACGCGGACCACGCCGCCGCCGGTGTCTCCGCCGGCAGGGGCCTGGGCGACGGCGGGGATCGCGCAGGCGAGGGCGGCGGCCAGGCCGGACGCCGCGATGAGGGTAAGGCGGGTCATGCTCAGGCCTCCAGGGCGCGCTTGTGCAGGCGGGTGATGGCGTCCAGCGACGAGAGCAGGGCGCCCTCCATCCAGCAGCCGACGTAAGAAGCGTGCTCGCCGGCCAGCACGACGCGGCGGTCCATGGCCACCAGGGTCTGGTAGTGCTGCTTGCGGGTCTCCTCGGTCCAACGGGCGCAGCAGCCCAGCGTCCAGGGCACGCGGCTCCAGGCCACCGAGGCGCCGCTGGCGAACTCCTTGCGGTAGCTGCCGGGGTGCAGGACGGAGCCCTGCTGCAGGGCGACCTCGATCCGCTGCTCCGGCGTCATGCCGGCCAGGCGATAGGCCCCCATCTCGCGGGCGAAGGCCCCCAGCAGCACGGCCGGCCCGTTCCCGAAGAGATTGTTGTTGGGATAGGAGATCAGGGCGATCTCCTGGTCTGTGAAGCTGTGGCCGCCGTAGATGGAGTCGTCCTCCTCCCAGAACCGCCGCTTCATCTCCAGGCCGATCTTCACCTGGCCGGAGTAGGGCACGGCCTTGATGGCCGCGGCCAGGTCGTCGCTGATCTCGCTTTCGATCTGGCCCAGGATCGACAGCGGGATCGTGCAAACGCACCAGTCTGCCTTGGTCGTCTCGACCTTGCCCGTGGCGGTGTCGGCGAAGGTGACGGCCACGCCCTTGTCGTCCTGGGCGATCTTGCTGACCTTGGCGTTGTAGGTGATCAGCCCCTCGACCTGCTTGGCGAAGCCCTTGCCGATCATGTCCATGCCGCCCACCGGCTGGAACATGGTGGTCTGCATCTCGTGGCCCATGAAGAAGGCCATCGAGGTCCAGACCTGCGGGTCGAGCACGTCGTGCAGGGCGTAGAGATCCGACGGGATCGGCGCGCCGTCTATGCCGCCGCCGGGCGGGCGGTCGTAGCCTCGGTGCGAGGCGCTGCGCAGGTTCTTGGCGTAGCGGTAGTCCTTGTCGAGCATGCCCCAGCCCTTCAGGGCCTCCAGCAGCTTCTCGCGATCCTCGAGCGTGACGGTCTCGTCCAGGGCCTTGGTGTTGATCGACTTGGCCAGCAGTTCGGCGACATTGCCCTCGAAGTCGGCCGCCGCGGCCTTGAAGCGCACCGGCTTGCCGCCGAACGCCGTCGAGGAGTGGATCCAGGTGTTGTGGTTGAACTGGATGAACGGCTCCAGCGCCACGCCGAACTGCCTGCAGTAGTGCAGCAGGGTGCGGTGATGGTGGGGGATCCGCCACGGGCCGGGGTTGAGGTAGTTGCCGGGCGAAAAGCCGATCTTCTGGGTTGCGCCGCCCAACTCCGTATAGGTGTCGCCGCCGCGCAGGCTCCAGTTCCGGCCGCCGGGGCGGTTCTGGTATTCGAGGACCCGCACCTTGTAGCCGGCCTGGGTCAGCTCATAGGCCGCAAGCATGCCGGCCAGACCCGCGCCCAGCACCACCACCGACGCCCCCGGCCGGGCGCCGGCGAGGTTCGGAGGTCCGTGGAACTGGGTCTCGGCCGCGTGGCCGAGGCTGGTCATCGCCTGGTAAAGCGCCGCCGTTCCGCCCACTTGGGCGATGGCGGTCAGCAGTTGTCGTCTGGTCGGTAAGCGGACGCCCTCTGGCATATGTACGGCCCTATCCCCTTCGCCGCCGCCCGCGACCGGGCGGCCTGACGGGACCGAGCTAAGCAGGCGCGTCGCCGCGTCGGCTCTCCACTTTGTTCACCAGGCGAGCGGAAGCCTTCGCGGACCACCGTTCCGCAGCGTTCGGACGATCGGGCTGCGCAGGAAACGGGCAGGGGTAGAAGCGGCGGCTCGCCTTGGTTAAGTTCATTCCCGTTGGGCGGGAGTTGATCTTGAGCTTCGCGGACTACATCGTGTTCGCCGACGAGAGTGGGTCACCGGTCCTGGACAATCCGGACCCAACCTTTCCGCTGTTCGTCCTGAATGCCGTCTTAGTCGGCAAGAAGGCCTATGCGGAAACGATCGTACCTTGCCTGCAGCGGCTTAAGTTCGACTTCGTCGGCCACGATCAGCTGATCTTGCATGAACGCGATATCCGGCGTCAGCAGAACGCCTTCGCCTTTCTGCAGACGAGCGTGGAAAAGCGAGAGACTTTTATCGAGCGCATCAACGAGATCGTGGCGACGAGTGATTTCGAGATCGTCGCGGCGGTGATCGACAAGGTCCGGCTGGTTGACCGCTATGCTGAGCCTTGGAGCCCCTACGAGCTCGCGCTGCACTTTTGCCTGGAGAAGTTGCTGGAGCGCCTTCTCGCACTGGGCCAAGCCGGGCTGCTCGTACACGTCGTCTTCGAAGGCCGTGGGCGGAAGGAGGATGCAGCTTTGGAGCTGCACTTCCGGCGTATTGTCGCCAACGAAGTGCGCTGGGGTTATCGCCGACCCGATTTCAGGCAAATCCGCTGGGAGCCGCTCTTCGTCGACAAGAAGAGCAACTCGTCGGGCCTGCAGCTTGCGGACATGATGGCCAGGCCGATCGGATTGAAGGTCTTGCGTCCGATGCAGGAGAACCGCGCGTTCGAGGTCCTTCGACCGAAACTTGCGTTCGGAGGCCTGAAGACTTTTCCCTGAAAGCAGAAGGGCCCCCGAGAAATCCCAGGAGCCCGACGCCGACCGAGAAACCCCAGTCCATTTGCGTGAAAAGATAGTCTTTCGAGGCGATCGCCGCAACGTTTCTCGGGCTTCTCAAGGCACCTCGTCCAGCGCCCAGGGCTGGAAGGCGGGGCGGCCGCGCAGGCGGATGTAGTAGGCGGCGACGGCCGGAAGCATGTCGCGGTCGATGGGCGAGGCGGCCCAGCGGTGGACGGAGACGCCCAGGACGATGTCGGCCAGGGTGAAGGTCTCGCCGGCCGCGAAGGCGCCGGTGCGCTCCAGCTGGCGTTCCAGCACGGTCATGGCGGCGTTCCAGGCGCGGATGCTGGCGGCGATCTGCTCAGGGTCGTCGAAGCCGGGCATGCGCCGCACCAGGCCGGCGAAGGCGTAGCGCCAGGCGGTGTTGAGCTCGGTGGCCTGCCAGTCCATCCACTGCTCGACCCCGGCCCGGGCGCGCGGCTCCGCCGGCAGCAGGGCCTGGCCGATGTCGTGGCGCGAGGCCAGGTAGCGGCAGATGGTGTTCGACTCCCACAGCGGCCCGTGCTCGTCGAGGATCACCGGCACCAGGGCGTTGGGATTGAGCGCCAGGAAGGCGGGGTCATGCGTCGAGGCGTAGCCCGTTCCCCAGTCCTCGCGGTCGTAGGGCAGGGCGAGCTCGTCGCAGGTCCACAGCACCTTGCGCACGTTCAGCGACGAGGTGCGGCCCAATATCTTAAGCATGGGGGATCTCGAGCATGCGGGCCTCCGTCGGCGCTGCGATGGGTAGCATTTCGACCGAAGGGGCGTCTGGAAGAAAATCTGCAAGGTCAAGACGAGTTCGAATCGATATGTACCATCACTACATAACGAGGGGTCTCAATGCTGTTTCGAACCGCGCTTCTCGCCGGCACGCTGCTGGCCGGCGTCGCCCATGCCCAAGGATCGGATGTCTACGCCCTGGGCGAGGTGCAGGTGACAGCACGCAACGCGGCCGGCGAGACGATCGGCGGAGCGACGGTTTCGGGCGAAGACTTGCGCAAGTTCGACAAGGCCAGCGTCGATCAGGCGCTGGACCTGATCCCCGGCGCGGCGGCGGGAAACAGCGGCGGCTCGCGCAACGAGCGCCTCGTTTTCATCCGCGGCTTCGACCGCTTCCAGACGACCCTGTCGATCGACGGCGTGCGGGTGTTCCTGCCGGCCGACAACCGCATCGACTTCGCGCGTTTCCTGACCGCCGACCTTTCCGAGGTTCAGGTCTCCAAGGGCTATGTCTCGGTTCTCGACGGGCCGGGCGGCCTGGGCGGGGCGATCAACCTAGTGACCCGCAAGCCCTCGGCGCCCTTCGAGGGCGAGGTGCGGGTGGGCGTGGGCCTCGACGGCGACGGCTCGCTGAACGGAAACACGGTGTCGGGCCGCATCGGCGGGCGCGGCGACCGGTTCTACGCCCAGGTCAGCGGCGCGCGCAGCGAGCGTACCCACTGGAAGCTGCCGGACGACTACACGGCCACCACGCTGGAGAACGGCGGCAACCGCGATCACTCGGAAAGCGAGGACTGGCGGGTCAATCTGAAGGCCGGCTTCACGCCCAACGCCACCGACGAATACTCGATCACCTACACCCGCCAGGAGGGCGAGAAGAACGCGCCCTATCACGTCACCGACACGGCCAGCACGCGTTACTGGAGCTGGCCCTACTGGAACCTCGACAGCCTCGCCCTGCTGACCCGGACCAGGATCGCCGACAACGCCTGGCTGAAGACGCGCTTCTACCGCAACAGCTTCGAGAACGCCCTCTACTCGTGGGACAACGCCCGCCAGAACAGCCAGACCCTGGGGCGCGCCTTCCGTTCGTACTATGACGACCTGGCCTATGGCGGGAACCTGGAGCTGGACGTCGACGTCACCGCGTCCAACACCCTCAAGGCCGCTGCCTTCTATCGCCGCGACAAGCATGTGGAGTGGCAGCAGAGCTTCAGCCCTGCCTCGACCGAGCCCCGCCAGACGGTGATCGAAGACACCACCTCGCTGGCTCTGGAGGACACCCAGCGGTTCGGCGACAAGGTCGACCTGGTGGTTGGCGTCTCGCGCGATCGCCGCGACCTGAAACAGGCCCAGGACTACAATTCGGGCGCCTTCGTCTTCTACCCGCTGACCGACGACGTGGCCTGGAACGGCCAGGCGGCCCTGGTCTGGCGGCCGATCGCCGACGTTCAGCTGCACGGCAGCGTCTCGTCGCGCGCCCGCTTCCCGACCCTGTTCGAGCGCTACAGCTCGCGGTTCGGCATGGTGGCGCCCAACCCGGACATCAAGGCTGAGCGGGCGGTGAACTACGAACTGGGCGCGGCCGTCGACTTCACGCCGCTGCTGAAGATCGAGGGGGCGGTGTTCTACAGCGACGTGCGCGACGCTCTGATCCTGATTCCGGTGGCCCTGGGCGCGCCCTTCGGCACGGTCAACCAGACCAGGAACGCCGGCGACGGCGAGTATTACGGCCTGGAAGGCGGGGCGACCTTCAAGGCGGGCGACAAGCTCACCTTCGGCGGCAACTACACCTACCTGCACCGCGAGCTGACCGACCCGACCAACGCCGCCTTCCGTCCTACGGGCGTGCCGACCCACAAGCTGTTTCTCTACGCCGACTGGAGCGTCAGCGACCGCTTGACCGTGACGCCCAGCGTCGAGGCGGCGTCCAAGCGCTGGACGGTGACGTCGAGCTCGCTGGTCAGCCCGGCCCGCTACTACCGCACCGGCGACTACATCCTGGCCAACCTGACGGCCCAGGTGAGCGTGACGCCGAAGATCGACGTGGTGGTCGGGGCCCGCAACCTGCTGGACCAGAAGTACCAGCTGGTCGACGGCTTCCCCGAGGAAGGCCGCAATTTCCGTGCCGACCTGCGCGTCCGGTTCTAGGGAGCAGAGCCATGCGATTTGTCGTTCTCCTGGCGGCCGGCCTGGCCCTCGTCGGTCCCGCCGCCTTCGCCCAGACGCCTGCCGAGCCGGTCTGCGCCGCCCGCGACGCCGACCTGCCGGCGGATCTGGCCGCCTGGTCGGCCAAAGTTCCGCTGACGGCGGCGACCTCGGCCGCCGATCTGCCCAAGGCGCTGCTGGTCCCCGGCCAGGCCTATGCCGCGACCCTGTCGCCGACGCCGGAGGTGGCCTATGTCGTCCAGCCGGAAAAGCCGGGCGGCACGGTCAGCAAGGGCGGCCTCTTCTCGCTGAAGATCGAGACGGCGGGATCCTACGTCGTCGCTCTGGGCGCCGGCGCCTGGATCGACGTGTTGAAGGACGGCGCGGCCCAGCGCTCGACCGCCCACGGCCGCGGCCCGGCCTGCTCGACCGTGCGCAAGATGGTGACCTTCGACCTGACGCCCGGCGACTACGTGGTGCAGATCTCGGCCAACGCCGAGGCGACCTTGCCGATCCTCGTCGCGCGCAAGCCCTGACCGGAAGGAGAGGGCGTGCCGCTGGATCTCTACGGCAAGGCCCTGGCCCTCGCGGCCGGCCTGCTGCTGACCGCCGCCTTTGCCCCGCCCGTCCTGTCGGCCTTCGACTGGAAGTTGCCGGCGGGCGTCACCCCGCCGCCGGTCCCGGCCGACAATCCCATGTCGGACGCCAAGGTCGCCCTTGGCCGGAAGCTGTTCTACGACGCCGACCTGTCGATCGACGGCACCATGTCGTGCGCCACCTGCCATGAGCAGCGGCGCGGCTTCACCGACGGCAATGCGACCCACCCGGGCGTTCACGGCGATCCGGGTCGGCGCAACATCCAGACCCTGGCCAATGTCGGCTGGTTCCGCGCCCTGACCTGGGGCGACGCCGGCGTGAAGCGCCTGGAGGACCAGGCGCTGATCCCGATCGCCGGGACCAAGCCGGTCGAGATGGGCTTCGCGGGCCAGGAAGCGGTGCTGACTGCCCGCCTCTCCGGGCAGGTCTGCTATCGCCGGATGTTCGCCGACGCGTTCCCGGACGAGGGCGGGGCGGTGAGCATGGCGACGATCGGCAAGGCCCTGGCCGCCTTCGAACGCACGCTCGTCTCGTTCGACAGCCCCTATGACCGCCGCAAGCGTGGCGAGGCGGTGGCGGTCTCGCCCGAAACCCTGCGCGGCGAGCGGCTGTTCAAGAGCCGCTGCGCCGGCTGCCACGCCGGCCCGCTGTTCACCGACGCCGACAGGCCCCGCTTCCACCGCATCGACGCCCCGCTCAGCGGCGACCAGGGCCTGGCCGACGTCACCGGCAGGGCGGCCGACAAGGGCCGCTTCCGCACGCCGTCGCTTCGCAACGTGGCGCTGAGCGATCCCTACCTGCACGACGGCTCGGCCCGCACCCTGGAGCAGGCGATCCGCCGACACCGCGCGGCGATGGGGCTGGGCGACGACGAGATCGAAGGCCTCGTCGCCTTCCTGCACACCCTGACCGACGAGCGGTTCGTCACCGACCCGAGGCTGTCGCTGCCCAAGGCCGGGTGCTGATCCTAGACCTTCGGGAAGGTCTCCACCGCATTGGCGGCGACGGCCGAGATCTTGCCGAAGGCGTCGGCGGCAGAGGCCTTCATCTGCTGGGTGGCGGTCAGGACGGTCGCGTAGCGCGCGTCGCCGGTGGCCAGCAACTGCGACAGGGCCACGCCCGCGGCGGTGTCGGCCAGCAGGCTGACATTGCGCAGGCTGTCCACGGCGTCCTGCAAGGCCAGGGCGGCCGACTGGGCCACCATCTCATAGGCCTTGCCGGCGCCCGTCAGGCCGCCGGTGTCGACATCCATCAGGCGTCGGCCGGCGTCGTTGAGCGAGGCGACCACGTCTTCCGGGAAGGGCGTTTCGGCGTTCATGCGCTTGTCCCCTCGGGCTGAGGTTCGGGCTTGGGCGTGACGAGCACGCCGCCGGCGTGTTCGAGGATCCTGGCGCAGGCGGCGGCGATGGCGGCCTGGCCCACCACCCGGTCGGCCTGCTGGCGGGCCACGGCGTTGTGCATCGCCAGGCCCAGGCTCTGCGCGCCGGCCACCTTCAGCAGGGCGGCGGCGAGGACCGGCGCGGCCTCCGGCGTCCGGGCCGCCTCGGCGACGGCGTCGAGGATCTGGCTGTTGACCGTCGAGGTCGCCGCCGATTGAGGATGGGGCGACGGCCGGGCCTGCTTCAGCAGCGGTTCGGCCGCGACCTCCGCGGCGCCTTCCGAAGCGGGCGCTTCGAGGGCGGGCGGCTGCGAGAGGCTGCCGGTGATGGCCCCCTCGGCGGCGGCCATGGCCGCTTCCGCGGCTGCGGCGGCCTGCTCCATCTCCGCCTGGGTGGTTGCGAGGGCGGCTGCGATGGCCGGGTCGATGACGGGGTCGCTCGGCGGAGCGGCCGACTCGACGTCCGAGGCGGGCGGCGTCCGGGCGGGCGCCTTGCTGGACGGAGGCCTAGACATCGAGGCGCCTCTGGCCGGCATAGATCAGGGCCACGCCCTGGGCGATCACGGCCTGGCTGAGGATGGCCAGGTGCTGCTGGCCGAGGGTGGCGTTGTGCGCCGCCAGGCTGAGGGCGTGGGCGGTGGACTGGGCGAACTGTCCGAACGACAGGGCCGTGGCCGAGCCGAGGTTCTGCACCGAGGTCTGGGTGATCGCGTCGGTGATCTGGCTGTTGATGGCGGTCGGGTAAGCCATGGTCGCGCTCCTCAGCCGCCGGTCTTGGCGTCGGCGGCGAAGATCCGCTGCGTCGCGATACCGGTCGAGGCGGTGTCGAGCGAGTAGAGCGTGGCCACGCCCTGGGTGGTGGCCGCCTGTGCGGTCACATAGCTCTGCTGCTGGGCGTTGGTGGCGTTGTGGGCCGCATTGGCCAGGGCCTGGGCGGTGGCCTGGAAGAGGTTGCCCATGGCGATGGCCGGGGCGTCGCCCAGCACGTTGACGTTGGCCTGGGTGACGGCGTCGGTGATCTGGCTGTTGACGGCGGTAGGGAAGGCCATGGTCGTTCCTCCGGCTCTTTGTCTGACGAGCGCGCGACCGTTCTCCCGATCGAGCGCGGCCGAACCCTAGGCTTCGCCGAAGCTCGCGAAATAGTAATTTTAGCACATTGTGCGCGTGGTGGTTGCCGTCGGGCGCTGGCGCATCCTTCGGCTTCGATGGCAGTGTTAACCCCTGCGTGGACGATTCAGCCCACAAGTTTTCCACAGCCCTTGAAGTGATTGGTGGAGACTCGCAGCCTGTGCTTCAACGGCGAAGTGGGGAGTCGTCAGATGGCTGATCTCAGCGAAGACATTGCCGCCTTCGACCGTATGAAGGCTCAACTCGAAACCGAGCATCTTCACGAGTGGGTGGTGTTTCGCGACGGCGAGTTCATCGACGCCTTCGAGGACTTCGAGGCGGCTGCGACGATGGCCGTAGATTGCTTTGACAGCGGTCCCTATCTCATTCGGCAGGTCGGCGCAGGTCCGGTGCAACTGCCTGGCGGCATGATCTTCCGACCGGCGCATGCGCTCGATACCGGCGGGCTTTAAGTCGGGGCGCGCCGGAGAAAGTCCGGCGGACCTGCTCGTTCGGATTGGCCCGACGATCAGGGTCGATATCGGCCTGAAATCCCGCTCCGTCGCCGGGACGACGCCGGACTTGCCGGAGAAAGAGGTCAAGGCGTTGATCGACACCGGCGCAGGCGGCGACTGCATAGACGACGAACTCGCCAGGCGACTGAAGCTCCCCATCACCGACGAGGGCGAGATCAGCGGTGTAGGCGGAAGGCATCGCGCCTTCATCTACACGGCCAGGATCTACATTCCGCGGCTGGACCGGTTGCTGTTTCAGCCCTTCACCGGCGTCCGGCTGCACGAGGGCGAGCAGTGGCATCGCGTGATCCTCGGACGCTCTTTCTTGCGAGGATATCGCCTGATCTACGACGGGGGCAGCGGCGCGGTCGATATCGTCGAACAAGACAGCCCGAGCGGTTAAGCCTGGCTCCACGTCTCAAAACGAAAACCGCGGCTCATCCTTGCGAATGGCCGCGGCGTCCGGAAACATTGCACGGGGCTGGGAGGGCTAGGCCCTCCGCCGATCAATCCTCGTCCATCTTCAGGGCGGCGATGAAGGCTTCCTGCGGGATCTCGACCTTGCCGAACTGGCGCATCCGCTTCTTGCCTTCCTTCTGCTTGTCCAGAAGTTTGCGCTTACGCGAGGCGTCGCCGCCGTAGCACTTGGCGGTCACGTCCTTGCGCAGGGCGCGGACGGTCTCGCGGGCGATGATCCGGCCGCCGATGGCCGCCTGGATCGGGATGACGAACATGTGCTGCGGGATGAGGTCCTTCATCTTCTCGCACATGCCGCGGCCGCGGCTTTCGGCGCGGCTGCGGTGGACCAGCATCGACAGGGCGTCGACCGGCTCGCTGTTGACCAGGATCGACATCTTCACCAGGTCGCCGGCGCGGTAGTCCTCCAGCGCGTAGTCGAAGCTGGCGTAGCCCTTCGAGATCGACTTGAGGCGATCGTAGAAGTCGAACACCACTTCGTTCAGCGGCAGGTCGTAGACGACCATGGCGCGGTTGCCGACGTAGCTGAGCTCGCGCTGCATGCCGCGACGGTCCTGGCAGAGCTTGATCACGCCGCCCAGGAACTCGTCCGGGGTGAAGATCGTGGCCTTGATCCAGGGCTCGGCGATCTCTTCGATCTGCATGACGTCCGGCAGGTCGGCCGGGTTGTGCAGCTCGATCTCTTCGCCGTTGCGCATCTTGATCTTGTAGACCACCGACGGGGCGGTCGCGATCAGGTCGAGGTCGAACTCGCGCGACAGGCGCTCCTGGATGATCTCCAGGTGCAGCAGGCCGAGGAACCCGCAGCGGAAGCCGAAGCCGAGGGCCGCGCTGCTTTCCATCTCGTAGGTGAAGCTGGCGTCGTTGAGACGCAGCTTGCCGACGGCGGCGCGCAGATCCTCGAAGTCGGCGGCGTCGACCGGGAACAGGCCGCAGAACACCACCGGCACGACTTCCTTGAAGCCCTTCAGGGCTTCGGCCGTCTGCTTCTTCTCGTCGGTGATGGTGTCGCCGACGGCGGCGTCGGCCACTTCCTTGATCGAGGCGGTGAAGAAGCCGACCTCGCCCGGGCCCAGTTCCGCGACGTCGGTGGCCTTGGGCGTGAACACCCCGACCTTGTCGATGCGGTGGGTGGCGCCGGTCTGCATCATGCGGACCTGCTGGCCGGCCTTCAGCGTGCCGTCGAAGATCCGCACCAGCACGACCACGCCCAGATAGGCGTCGTACCAGGCGTCGACCAGCAGGGCCTTCAGCGGGGCGCTGCGGTCGCCCTTGGGGGCGGGCAGGCGCTTGACGATGGCTTCCAGCACGTCGGGGATGCCGACGCCGGTCTTGGCCGAGCATTCGACGGCGTCCGAGGCGTCCAGGCCGATGACGTCCTCGATCTGGGCCTTGACCCGTTCGACGTCGGCGGCCGGCAGGTCGACCTTGTTGAGGACCGGAACGATCTCGTGGTTGTTGTCGATGGCCTGGTAGACGTTGGCCAGGGTCTGGGCTTCCACGCCCTGCGAGGCGTCGACGACCAGGATCGAACCTTCGCAGGCGGCCAGCGAGCGGCTGACTTCATAGGCGAAGTCGACGTGCCCGGGCGTGTCCATCAGGTTGAGGACATAGGTCTCGCCGTCATTGGCCTTGTAGTTCAGGCGCACGGTCTGCGCCTTGATGGTGATGCCGCGCTCCTTCTCGATGTCCATGTTGTCGAGAACCTGGGCGCTCATCTCCCGCGCGGTCAGGCCGCCCGTGGTCTGGATCAGGCGATCGGACAGGGTCGACTTGCCGTGGTCGATGTGGGCCACGATCGAGAAATTGCGGATTTTATCCAGGGGCGTAGAGCTCATGCGCGTGCGTCTATCACATTTGATCCGCTTCGCGAGGGGCCGTGACGGATTTGCGTCATCGACCCCGTTCACGGCGGGCGTCAAATCGTCTAATCCGACCCGATGATCCAGCGTCGACGACCCGTCCCCTTCGAACTCGGCCCCGTGCACTTCATCGGCATCGGCGGCATCGGCATGTCCGGCATCGCCGAGATCATGATCCGCATCGGCTACACCGTGCAGGGCAGCGATGCGAAAGCCAGCGCCAATACCGAGCGGCTCGAGAAGCTCGGCGCGCGCATCTTCGTCGGCCATGACGCGGCCAATGTCGAAGGCGCCTCGGCCATCGTCTATTCGACGGCGGTGAAGGCCGATAACCCCGAGATGGTCGCCGGCCGCGACAAGCGCCTTCCCCTCGTCAGGCGCGCCGAGATGCTGGCCGAGCTGATGCGTCTTCAGTTCTCGGTCGCCGTGGGCGGCACCCACGGCAAGACGACCACCACCTCGATGGTGGCGGCCCTGCTCGACGCCGGCGGCCTGGACCCGACCGTGGTCAACGGCGGCATCATCAACGCCTACGGCACCAACGCCAAGGTCGGCGAGGGCGACTGGATCGTCGTCGAGGCCGACGAGAGCGACGGCTCGTTCCTGAAGCTGAAGTCGACCGTGGCCATCGTCACCAACATCGACGCCGAGCACCTGGACCACTGGGGCGACTTCGACGCGGTCAAGCGCGGCTTCCAGGACTTCATCGAGAACATCCCGTTCTACGGCTTCGCCGCTGTCTGCACCGACCATCCGGAAGTGCAGGCCCTGACCTCGCGGATCGAGAACCGTCGCCTGGTGACCTACGGGACCAACCCGCAGGCCGAGGTCCGCGTCTCCAACGTCGAGATGGGCCCCGAGGGCGCCAGCTTCGACATCGTCATCTCGCCGCTGGAAGGCGATCAGGTCCGCTATGAGGGCCTGAAGATGCCGATGGCCGGCCACCACAACGTGCTCAACGCCACCGCCGCCGTGGCCGTGGCCCGCGAGCTGGGCGTCGACGCCGACAGCATCCGCGCCGGCCTGGCGGCCTTCGGCGGGGTCAAGCGCCGTTTCACCACCACGGGCGTCGCCAACGGGATCCGCGTGGTCGACGACTACGGCCACCACCCGGTCGAGATCGCCGCCGTGCTGAAAGCCGCCCGCGCGGTCAGCCAGGGCAAGGTGATCGCCGTGGTCCAGCCGCACCGCTACACCCGCCTGCGCGACCTGATGACCGAGTTCAGCAGCTGCTTCAACGACGCCGACACCGTGGTCGTCGCCGACGTCTACACCGCCGGCGAGCAGCCGATCGAGGGCGTCGACCGCGACCACTTGGTCGAGGGGCTCAAGAAGTTCGGCCACCGCCGCGCCCTGCCGCTGGAAAGCCCGGCGGCCCTGCCGGCCCTGATCGCGGCCGAGGCGACCAGCGGCGACCTCGTCGTGCTGCTG
This sequence comes from Caulobacter sp. GW821-FHT09B11, assembly GCF_059418205.1. Classification (NCBI taxonomy): domain Bacteria; kingdom Pseudomonadati; phylum Pseudomonadota; class Alphaproteobacteria; order Caulobacterales; family Caulobacteraceae; genus Caulobacter; species Caulobacter sp. GW821-FHT09B11. The sequence goes on from NZ_JBWKPK010000021.1 coordinate 75,017, forward strand.
GGGGCCGGGGACATCACGTCCTGGGCCTACGCCCTGCCGGGCCAGCTGGAAGCGCTGGCGAAATAGTTTTCGCTCGATCCCTTCCTTCTCCCCTTGCGGGAGAAGGTGGCCGCGTAGCGGTCGGATGAGGGGTCGCGCGGCGAGGCCGAGAAACCCCTCATCCGTCGTCCTCCGGACGACACCTTCTCCCGCAAGGGGAGAAGGGGAGACGAAGCGATGACCTGGAAGACCAATCTCCCCGCCGTCCGCGGCAAGCTGCTGATCGACGAGGTCCTGGCCCCGTTCACTTGGTTCCGCGTCGGCGGACCGGCCGACGTGGTGTTCCTGCCGGCCGACGAGCAGGACCTGGCCGACTTCCTGAAGGCTCTGGATCCGGCCGTGCCGGTCATGGCCATCGGCGTCGGCTCCAACCTGCTGGTCCGCGACGGCGGGGTCGAGGGCGTGATCATCCGCCTGGGCAAGGGCTTCAACGGCGTCGAGGCCCTGGGCGACAACCGCATCAAGGCCGGCTCGGCGGTTCCCGACGCCATCCTGGCCCGCAAGGCGGCTGAGGCCGGCATCGCCGGGCTGGAGTTCTACGCCGGCATCCCCGGCACGATCGGCGGCGCGGTGATCATGAACGCCGGCTGCTACGGCTCCGAGACGGTCAACGTGGTCAAGTCGGTCCGCGTCATGGACCGCGCCGGCCAGGTGCGCGAACTGGCGGTGGAAGAGCTGCACTACACCTATCGCCACAGCGCCCTGCAGGACGGCGAGACCGTCATCGTGCTCGACGCGATCTATGAAGGGACCGCCGACGAGCCGGCCGCGATCAAGGCCCGCATGTCCGAGATCACCTCGCGCCGCGAGACCACCCAGCCGATCCGCGAAAAGACCGGCGGCTCGACCTTCAAGAACCCGCCGGGCCACTCGTCGTGGAAGCTGGTCGACGAGGCCGGCTGGCGGGGGAAGCTGTTCTCCGTAAGTGGGAAGGAGGGCGGCGCGATGTTCTCGCCCTTGCACAGCAACTTCCTGATCAACACCGGCGAGGCCACCGCGGCCGACTTGGAAGGCCTGGGCGACACCGTCCGCGCCGACGTGCTGGCCAAGACCGGCGTCCAGCTGGACTGGGAAATCAAGCGGATCGGGCGTCCGGCCTGACGGCCCCCTCAGTCGCTCCGCGACAGCTCCCCCAGAGGGGGAGCATCTTGAACCGCGGCGCTGAGTAGATCCTCCCCCTCTGGGGGAGGTGGCCCGGAGGGCCGGAGGGGGCTTTCGCCGACCTCACACATCCTTCTTCGACAGATACTCCTCCACGTCGATCTCCTTCTCCCACCGGGCCACGGCCGTGGCGATCGACAGGTCGCAGGTGACGTTCGGCACGGTGCGGATCATGTCGAGGATGCGGTCGAAAGGCAGGATGAAGCCGACGATGATCGCCGTCTGGGTCGGGCCGATGCCGATCGTGGCCAGCACCGCAGCCAGCACGAACAGCGAGCCCGACGGCACCGGCGCCACGCCCATGGCGACGATGGTGGTGGTCACCGCCACCAGGACGTAGTCGGCCAGGGTCAGGGGCACGCCGAAGGCCTGGGCGGCGAACAGGGTCAGCATGGCCACGTACATGGCCGTGCCGTCCATGCCGATGGTCGCCCCCAGCGGCAGGACGGTCGACGAGATCGACGGCTTGATGCCCAGATTGTCCTCGGCTACCCGGATCGCCACCGGCAGGGTCGCCGAGCTGGACGAGGTGGAGAAGCCGACCAGGATCGCGTCCATGCACCCGCGATAGAATGGAACCAGCGGCAGCCAGGCCCCCAGCCGCACCACGGCCGCGTGGGTGACGAAGGTCTGGATCGCCGCGCCGATGATCACGCAGACCCCCAGCTTGGCCACGTGCAGGAAGGTCTCGGGTCCGTTGGTGCCCATGACCACGGCGATCAGGGCGAAGACCCCGAACGGCGCGGCCTCCATCACGAAGCCGACGATGCGCAGCATCACCTCGCTGGCGCTGGCCAGCAGCTTGGCGACGGGCTCGCCGCTCTCGCCGGCCACGATCACCCCGGCCCCGACCAGCACGGCGAAGAAGATGATCGCCAGGGTCTCGCCTTCCGCCAGGGCCTTGATCGGGTTGAGCGGCACGATGCCGATGAACAGCTCGGCCGGCGACTTGGGCGTGGCCACCGCCTGGGGGGCGGCGTTGTGCAGGTCGGCGCCGACGCCGGGACCCAGCAGGCTGGCGATGATCAGGCCGATGGTCACCGCGATCAGGGTGGTCAGCACGTACATGGCGATGGTCTTGACGCCGATGCCGCCCAGCCGCTTGGCGTCGCCCAGCTGGGCCACGCCCGAGGCGATGATCACGAACACCAGCGGCGCCACCATCATGCGGATCAGCCGCACGAAGATCTCGCCGATCCATTTGAGGCTGGTGGCGCCTTCGCCCCAGAAATAGCCGACCACGGCCCCGACCACGAGGGCGGCCAGGATCCGTTTCCACAGCGAGATCCCGAACCAGACCTGCAGCGGGTCCCTGCGGCCAGGGGGCGAGGGCGGAGGCGGCGCGGCGGCGAGGGCGTCGGTCATGCCGCAGAGAGCACGGTGTTATGCGAGGTGGGTCAAGGGGGCCTCTTTTTTAACTCCCGTCATTCCCGCCCTTGTGGCGGGAAACCCTCTGTCAGCCGCAAAGACAGCAGGGGCGGCGTGCTGAGCACGCCGCTGACTCTGCCCGTGCAAGCGGAACCAGGGTTTCCCGCCACAAGGGCGGGAATGACGGGAAGAAAAATGGGAAAGGGGGAGCTTATCGCCTCACAGCCACAACCCCTCGGCGTCGATCGCATCCCCCCAGAATCCCGCCGTCGGCGGCACGATCCGCCCGGCCTCGACGCGCAGGCCGCCCGGGTGGTCTTCCTTCAGCCACCACGGCCCGTCGAGGTCGGCGAAGGCGCATTCGGCGGCCAGGTGCAGGGCCGGGGCGACAGCCAGGGACGAGGCGACCATGCAGCCGGTCATCAGGGTGAAGCCAAGGGCCTTGGCCGCGCGCAGCATCGACAGCGCCTCGGTCAGGCCGCCGGACTTGTCGAGCTTGAGGTTCACGGCCTGGTAGCGGGCGCGCAGGGCCGGCAGGTCGGCGGCGGTGTGCACCGACTCGTCGGCGCAGATCGGGAAGGGCGGAGCGTAGCCTTCCAGCGCGGCGTCCTCGCCGGCCGGCAGGGGTTGCTCGACCAGGGCGATGTTGAGGCGCGACAGCTGGTCTTCCAGGCCGCGCAGGATGTCGAAGGTCCAGCCCTCGTTGGGATCGACGATCAGGGCGGCGTCGGGAGCGGCGTCGGCCACCGCGGCCAGGCGCGCGGCGGGGTCTTCGGCCGACAGCTTGATCTTGATCAGCGGGGCGTCGGCGACCTTGCGGGCGGCGGCGGCCATGGCGTCCGGCGTATCCAGGCTGACGGTGACGGCGGTGATCAGCGAAGGCGGAACGGCAAGGCCCGTGCCGGCGGCGACCGACACGCCCGAGATCTTGGCCCGCAGGTCCCAGATCGCGCAGTCCAGGGCGTTGCGCGCGGCGCCGGCCGGCAGCAGGGCCAGGGCCTCGGAAAGGTCCGCGCCCATGGCGATCAGGCGGGCGGCGGGGGCCAACTGCGCCTCGACGCCCGCGACCGTCTCGCCATAGCGGGCGTAGGGCACGCTCTCGCCTCGGCCGATATGGCCGCCTTCGGCGATCTCGACCACCACGACCTCGGCGGCGGTCTTGACCCCGCGCGAGATGCGGAACGGGGCGGCGAGCGGGTGGCTGACGGGGCGGACGGCGACGAGACGGCTCATGCCGTTGGCTTGGCGCCGTTCGAGGCGTTTGGCGAGAGGCTCTGGGGCGGAAGGCTCAGGGTTGGGCGCGGCGGCGGATCGGCGAGTCGGCGCGGCGTTGGGCCATCACCTGCAGCGCCAGGCGCGGACGGATCACGAACAGGCCGGCCCAGACCAGCAGCACGCCGGCATAGGTGATCGACCCCCAAACCCCGGTCGGACGACCCGGGCGGGCCACGCGCGTGCGGCGGGCGGTGCGGACGGGGGCGTCGAAGTACTGGGTCATGGCGATGTCGGTCATGGCTTCCTCCGTGGACGCCGCCGAACCTGCGCCTTCGATGCGTCAGAACCGGACGTATAGCCGAACCGCCCGGTCGTCCCTATGTCTGGGGCGAAATACGACTTTTGGAGTTCCCATGTCGAAGCCGGTCACCATCAACATCCCCCACGAACTCGGCGTGGCCGAGGCCAGGCGGCGGATCGAGAGCGGCTTCGAGCAGCTGGGCGCCCAGATCCCCGGCGGCCTGGCCAACGTCACCAAGGCCTGGCGCGACGACGTCATGGACTTCTCGGCCGTGATCATGGGCCAGACCATCACCGGCAAGCTCAACGTCGCGGCCAATGTGGTGCTGGTCGAGATCGTGCTGCCGGGCTTCCTGGGGATGATCGCCAGCAAGATCACGGGGCAGGTCAAGAAGCAGGGCACGCTGCTGCTGGAGAAGAAGTAGGGGCGTTTCACACCCCTCTCTCTTTGAGAGAGGGAGGGGCCCGCGCCGAAGGCGTGGGAGGGTGAGAGGTTACACTCTCTCCGAATTGAGCGCGGTCGTGCGGCCTCTGTTCGGCCCGCAAGGGTCGGGTTTCGTGTCGGGGTTTCCCGGCCGACGGTGAAACCCCTCACCCTCCCACCGCTTCGCGGCGGGCCCCTCCCTCTCCCTATGGAAGAGGGACGATACGCTATCCCTTCGCGGCCGTTCGCTTGCGGGGCGCGGCCTTGGCCGCGGGTTTCTTCGCGGGCGTCGTCTTGCCCTTCTTCTCGCGCAGGGCCGTGACCTTCTCCAGCCGGTCGTGCGCCCGCTCGGCCGCCGCCTTGCACTGGGCGTGGTAGGCGTCGAGCTCCTTCTCCGACAGCTTCTCGATGCCGACGAAGTCGTTGTCGGCGGTCGAGGTCAGGATCAGCTCGTCGAGCTTGGCCTGCACCGCCTCGCTGTCGCGGTTCTGGGTGTTCTGGATCAGAAACACCATCAGGAAGGTGATGATCGTGGTGCCGGTGTTGATCACCAGCTGCCAGGTCTCGGAGAACTTGAACACCGGCCCGGAGACCGCCCACAGGATCACCAGGCCCAGGCAGGCCAGGAAAGTGACCGGGCGGCCGGTCACCTGGGCTGTGGCGTTGGCGAACTTGGCGAAGAATTTGTCCACGGCGGGCTCCTGGCGCTTTCCAGTCAAACGCCGCCGTGGCCGGCTTCGTTCAGAGCCTGCTTCAGAGCCGTCTGGGATCGTGGTCGTGGCGGCCCACGCTCTCGAACTTGCCTTCCTCGGCCTTGTTGACGAACTGGGCGGCCACCAGCCAGGCCTTCACCGGCCGCAGGGTGGCCAGGCAGCCGATGATCAGGGCCGGGAAGGTGGTGACGAAGTGCGCCCAGACCGGCGGGTGGTAGGCGACCTCGACCCAGGCGAAGACGAAGGTGACCAGGATGCCGACGCCGCTCATCACGAAGAAGGCCGGGCCGTCGGCCGGCTCGGCGAAGCCGTAGTCCAGGCCGCAGCGGTCGCACGACGGGGCCAGGGCCAGGAAACCCTTGAACAGCTTGCCCTCGCCGCAGCGCGGGCAGCGCTGGCGCAGGCCGCTGATCACCGGCGGCGGCGGATCGAAAAACTCGTCAGCGGGCGTCATGACCCCTACCTACAATCCGAAAATTGATCCATACATTGTGCGGTAAATGTATGGATCAATGATGGGCGACGCAAGGGATCTTCCGGTGGGCGCGGCCTGGCTGCGGCGCGTGGCCGCGGGCGAGGGGCCGATCTATCGGCGGCTGTTCGAGGCCCTGCGCGGCGCGATCGCCGATGGCGAGCTGTCGGCCGGCGAACAGCTGCCGCCGCAGCGGACGGTGGCGGGCCTGCTGGGCGTCGACTTCACCACCGTCACCCGCGCCTACGCCCTGGCCCGCGAGCAGGGGCTGGTGGAGGGCACGGCCGGGCGCGGCACCTTCGTGCGCCGGCGGGCGGGCGAGGAGGAGGCCGGGCGGGTCGATCTGTCGATGAACCTGCCGCCGCAGCCGGAGGGCCTGTCGCTGGCGGCCCTGCTGCGCGAGACGACGGCGGCGGTGCTGGCCCGCACCGATCCTTCGACCCTGATGGCCTATCATGCCGGTCCTGGCTCGCTGGCGCAGCGGGCGGCGGGGGCGGCCTGGCTGGCGCCGGGCCTGGGCGCCGTGGATCCCGAACGGGTCGTGGTCTGCGCCGGGGCCCAGGCGGCGCTGTCGGCGATCCTGGCGGTGGAGACCGCGCCCGGCGACGCCGTGGTGGTCGAGGCCCTGACCTATCCCGGCCTGCTGGCGGCCCTGGCCGCGCGGGGCCTGCGCGCCGTCGCCTGTCCGATGGACGGGGAGGGGATCGTTCCCGAAGTCCTGGCCGAGCGCCTGGCCGAGAGCGGCGCGCGGCTCGTGGTCGTCACCCCGACCTGGCAGAACCCGACCACGGCGACGATGAGCCCCGCGCGGCGGGCGGCGATCGTCGAGGTCTGCGCCCGGGCCGGCGTCCGCATCGTCGAGGACGACGCCTACGGCCGGCTGCCCGATCCCGCGCCGGCGGCCCTGGCCGGCCTGGCGCCCGAGCGGACCTGGCACGTGGCGACCCTGGCCAAGGCCCTGACGCCGGGCCTGCGCATCGCCTATGTCGCCGCGCCCGACGCGGCCGCCGCCGAGCGCCTGGCCGCCGCCGGCCACGCCCTGTGCCAGATGCCCGCGCCGCTGATGGCGGCCGTGGCCACGGCCTGGATCCGCGAGGGGACGGCTCAGGCGATCCTGGCCGGGGTGCGGGCCGAGGCGCTGGCCCGCCGCGCCCTGGCCGCCGAGATCCTGCCGCGGGCGATCGGCCCGGCCGGCTGCCTGCACGTCTGGCTGGATCGGACGGAGGCGCGCGCGCCCGAGGGGCTGTCGCTGGCGCCCGCCGCCCTGTTCGCCGCGCCGGGGATCGCCGCCCCAGAAATCGCCATGGAGGGCGCGCGGCTGTCGCTGGGCGCGCCGGGCAAGCGGGCGGTGCTGGCCTCGGCCCTGCGGCGGCTGGCCTGAAGCCACGAAAAAGGGGCGGACCCGGAAGTCCGCCCCTTCGATCGTCTTTGGCCGGCTCAGCCGACCAGCGGTCCCTGCGGCCCGTGACCGGCGGGCGCCGCTTCGCCGGTCGGGGCCGGCGCGTGGTGCGAGTGGTGGAAGAACCGCCCCATCTGCTTGTTCGACCAGTTCTTCACCTGGTCCATGAACACGAACACCACCGGGATGTAGAGCAGCGACAGGAAGGTCGAGGTGATCAGGCCGCCGATGACGGTGATCGCCATCGGGGCCCGGAACTCGACGTCGGCGCCGAAGCCTACGGCGACCGGCACCATGCCCGCACCCATGGCCACGGTGGTCATCAGGATCGGGCGGGCCCGCTTGTGGGCCGCGTCGATCAGGGCCTCGCGCCGGGTCATGCCGCCCTTCATCGCCATGATCGCGTACTCGACCAGCAGGATCGAGTTCTTGGCGGCGATGCCCATCAGCATCAGGATGCCGATCAGGCTCGACATCGAGAAGCTGCTGTTGACCAGCTTCAAGAGGGCGAAGGCGCCGCCGATGGCCAGCGGCAGGGCGGCCATGATGGTCACCGGGTGGGCGAAGCTGCGGAACAGCAGCACCAGCACGACGTACATCAGCAGCAGGCCGGTCACGAGGGCCATGACGAAGCCGGAGATCATCTCGGCGATGAACTCGGCGTCGCCGGCGGCCACTTCCTTGACGCCGTTGGGCAGCGACTTGACCGAGGGCAGGGCGTGCACCCGCTTGGAGGCGTCGCCGACCACGATGCCGTCGAGTTCGGCGGTGATCTCGGCGACGCGCGAGCGGTCCTGGCGGTTGATCTGCGAGGGACCGGCGCCGAAGCGGATGTCGGCCACCGCGTTCAGCGGCACCGAGGCTCCGCTGGACGACGGCACCTTGAGGGTCTCCAGGACCGACAGGTCCTCGAGCGCATTTTCCGTCAGGCGCAGGCGGATCGGCACCTGGCGGTCGCCCAGATTGTACTTGGGCAGCGACTGGTCGACGTCGCCGATGGTCGCCACCCGCACGGCCTGCGAGATCGCGCCGGCCGAGACGCCCATGCGGGCGGCCTGGTCGGGACGCGGGGTGACGATGATCTCCGGACGGGCGATCGAGGCGGTGTTGACCACGTTGGCCAGGCCCGGGACGGTGCGCATCTCGGCCTCGACCTTGCGGGCCGCGGCTTCCAGTTCGGGGCCGTCGTCGCCCACCAGGCGCAGGGTGTAGCTGCCGCCGTCGCCGGGGCCGCCGCCGCTGTTGCTGCCGGCGCCGATGCGGGCGCCGGGGATCGCCTTGAACTGGTCGACCATCTGGCGCGTGAACAGCTGCTGGTTCATCCGCTCGCCCTTGGGCACCAGGTCGGCGGTGACGCGCGCCTTGTTGACCCCGTCGTTGCCGACCGAGGCGTAGACGCTCTTCACTTCCGGACGGGCCTTCAGCTCGCGCGAGACGCGCTGGGCGACGGCGTCGGTCTCGTCGAGGGTGGAGCCGGGCGGCAGCTCGATCGAGAACGGCGCGCGGCCGCGGTCGGCCGCCGGCTGGAACTCGAACGGCAGCAGCGGGATCAGGGCCAGCGACGCGGCGAAGCTGAAGAAGCCGATGACCAGCACCTTCCACTTGTTGCGCAGCGACCAGTTCAGGGCGCGCAGGTAGCCCGGCATCCAGAACGGATCGGTGTCGGGCTTGTGGTGCGGCTTGAGCATGTAGGCGCCCATCAGCGGCGTCAGCATGCGGGCGACCAGCAGCGAGAACAGCACCGAGACGCAGGCGGCCAGGGCGAAGGCCTTGAAGAACTGGCCGATGATCCCGGGCATGAAGCCGGTCGGGGCGAACACCGCCACGATGGTGAAGGTGGTGGCGACGACGGCCAGGCCGATCTCGTCGGCGGCCTCCATCGCCGCGTTGTAGGGCGACTTGCCGCCGCGCATGTGGCGGACGATGTTCTCGATCTCGACGATGGCGTCGTCGACCAGGATGCCCACGGTCAGCGACAGGGCCAGCAGGGTGACGCCGTTCAGCGACTGGCCCAGCGGGGCCATGATCGCGAAGGTCGGCAGCAGCGAAAGCGGGATGGCCACCGCCGCCAGGAAAGTGGCGCGCCAGTCGCGCAGGAACAGCAGCACCACCAGCACGGCCAGCACGGCGCCGAGGATCAGGGCCTCCATCGAGGCCCAGTAGCTTTCCTCGATGTACTTCACGTTCGAGGTCAGCTCGGTGATCGTCAGCTCGGGATGCTCCTTGTCGAGCTTCTCGATGGCCTTGCGGACCTTCTCGGCGACCTTGACCTCGCTGGCGCCGCGCGAGCGGACCATGTTGAAGGTCACGACTTCCTGGTTGTCGGCGCGGGCGCGGTTGCGCGGTTCGGCCCAGCGGTCGGTGACCTCGCCCAGGTCACCCAGGCGCACGGTGCCGCCCGACGACAGCGGGATGCGGGTCTCGCGAAGCTGGTCCACCGAACCGGCCGCGCCCAGGGTGCGGATGGCGCGCTCGGAGCCCGAGACGGTCACCCGGCCGCCGGGCAGGTCGGCGTTGGTGCTGGCCAGGGCCTGGCTGACGGCGGCGGCGGTGACGCCGCGCGCGGACAGGCGGTCGGGATCCAGGGCGACCTGGATCTCGCGGCTGACACCCCCGAGACGATTGACCTCGCCGATGCCCTTGATGGCCAGCAGGGTGCGGGCGACGTCGTTGTCGACGAACCAGCTGCGCTGCTCGGGCGTCATGTTCGGGCCCTTGACCACGTAGGTGATCAGCGGGTCGCCGGAGATGTCGATGCGGGTGACGTTGGGGATCTGCATGTCCTGCGGCAGGGCGGACTGCAGGTTGGACATGGCGTTGCGCACGTCGTTGGTGACGCGCTCGTGGTCGACCCCCAGCTCGAACTCGATCATGGTCGACGAGTAGCCGTCGCCCACGGTCGAGGTGATGTGGCGCACCTGGCCCAGGCCCGCGACCGAGTCCTCGATCAGGCGGGTGACCTGGGTCTCCAGCTCGCTGGGCGCGGCGCCCGGGCGCGAGGCCGAGATCACCACCAGCGGCAGGTCGACGTCGGGGTTGTTGTTGATCCGCATGCTGGCGAAGCCGGAGATCCCGGTGATCGTCAGCATCACGAAGAGCATCAGGACGGGGATCGGGTTCTTGATCGCCCAGCGCGAGATGTTGTTGGTGTTCATCGCCGGGCCCTAGCGTTTGGCGGCGGAAAGGGTGGGGGCGGGCAGCACGCCCGACACCCGCACCGCATCGCCGTCGCCCAGGAAGCCGGCGCCCTGCACGATCACCCGCTCGCCGGCCTGCACGCCGTCGACGGCCGTGACCTCGCCCGTGCGGGCGAGGACGGCGACCTTGCGGAACTGGGCCTTGTGCTGGGCGTCGATCAGGAACACCCCCGCCTGGTTCTGGCGGTAGAGGATCGAGGCGCTGGGCACGACGGGCGAGGCCTGGTCGCCGGCCTGGATCTGGGCGCGGGCGAACATCCCCGGGCGGAAGGCGCCCATCGACGACAGGGCGATGCGCGCCACGCCCAGGCGGGTCTGGGTGTCGACCTCGGAGGTGACGATGCGCACGCGGCCCTCGGCCTGACCGACCTGCTCGGAGGCGATGCGGGCGGGCATGCCGGCCTTGACCACGCCGAGGTCGGTCTCGGGGATCTCGGCGTCCAGCTCCAGGCGGCCGTCGCGGACGATGCGGAAGAGCTCGCTGCCGGCGCTGACGATCTGGCCCTTGGTGACGCTGCGGCGGACGATCAGGCCCGAGACCGGGGCGCGGATCGAGGCCTGGGCGACGCGGGCGGCGGTCTCGCCCTGGGAGGCCTGGGCCGAGGCCAGCTGGGCGGCGGCGGTGGCCTGCTTGGCCGTGGCGGTGTCGAGCGAGGAGGCCGACAGGAAGCCCTTGGCCTGCAGCTCGCGCGAGCGGCGCAGCGAGGCTTCGGCTTCGGCCAGGGTGGCGCGGGCGCTGGCGACGGCGGCTTCCTGCTGGCGCAGCTGGGCGCGCAGCAGCGCATCGTTGAGCGCGACGAGCACTTGGCCCTGCTGGACGAACTGGCCTTCCTCGGCGTTGACGGCCACGGCGGTCAGGCCGCCGGTCTCGGCGCCGACCGGCACCTCTTCCCAGGCCGAGATGGTGCCGGAGGCGTTGACCACGCGGGGCAGGGGCAGCACGGCGACGGGCGCGACGCTGACCGTCTGGGCGGCGACGGGCTTCTTGCCCTTGGCCTCGGCCTTCTTTTCCTTGCCGCAGGCGGAAAGGCCGACAGTGGAAACCGTCAGAACCAGGGCCAGCGCCGTCGTGCGCCCGAAAGACCCCTTGAACCCGTAACCCACGACCTGCCCCTTTTTCGTCAAAGTCCCAGCTGGGTCTTCTAGACGAGAAACCGGGTTCGCCGAATTAAATCGGGGTAAGGCGCGTGCTGAAGGGTCAGGCTTCCTTGCGCGCGCCCTGCGCCTCGGTCGCCGAGGCCGCGCGGATCAGCTCCAGCACGTCGACGATGATCGCCTGCATGGCGGTCTGGGCGGCCACGGCGTCGCGGGCGATGATGGCGTTGGCCACGTCCTCGTGCGAGGGGATCGAGGCCGTGCGGCCCTTGATGCGGTTGGTGAAGCGGATCGAGATCCGCAGCGCCGTGTTCACCAGCTCGTGCAGCTCGCTGTAGAACGGGTTCTTGGTCGCGCTGAGGATGGCGATGTGGAAGGCGATGTCGGCGGTCAGCGGGTCGTCCTCGCCCTCGCCGGCGGCCTTCATCCGGGCCAGGCCCTTGCGGATCGCGTCCAGGCCCGCCTCGTCGGCGTTGCGGGCGGCCAGGGCCGCGGCCACCGGCTCGATCCCCAGGCGCATCTCGGTGAAGTCGGACAGCAGGCGCAGGCTGAACTTGCGCTCCAGCAGCCAGCGCAGCACGTCGGGATCGAGCAGGTTCCAGTTGGCTTCCGGCTCGACCACCGTGCCGTGGCGGGGACGGGCGCTGAGCAGGCCCTTGGCGGTGAGCATCTTCACCGCCTCGCGCGTCACCGTGCGGCTGGCCCCGAACTTCTTGGACAGTTCGCCTTCGGTCGGAAAACCGATCTCGGCGTATTCGCCGGTGACGATGGCCTGACCAAGCGATTCCACGAGGCCGTAGGTGAGGCTCAGTCCAGGCTGGGTGCGCATCGCCAAAGTCTTCTTTTCTATACGTCGGACGCGAAACGAATCGCCCCTGTGTATCGTGGTTCGGGCAAGCCAGGAACGCTAACGTCATAAGCGAATACATCGCCAGCGTGCGGTTGTCTGACCAATTCGTCTTCCGAGAGCTCGTCGCGGGCCGAAGTGACGTACAGCGTACGCAGGTCGTCGCCCCCGAACGCCACGCAGGTGGGCTGGCTGGCGGGGACGTGCAGGGTCTCCAGCACGCGGCCGTCGGGCGCATGGCGCACAACGGTTCCGGCGGCCCAACGGGCGCTCCACAGGCAGCCTTCGGAATCGACCGTGGCGCCGTCGGGATAGCCCTCGCTCACCTCTGCGAAGACCCGGCGGTTGCTCAGGGTCCCGTCCTCGTCGAGGTCGAAGGCGAAGATGGTCTGCAGCGGGCTGTCGGAAAAATAGGCGGTCCTGCCGTCGGGGCTGAAGGCCAGGCCGTTGGCGATCTGCACGCCGCCGAAGTGGGCGGTGAAGTCGCCGGCGTGGTCCAGCCGCCAGACGCTGGCTTCGGCCAGATGTCGGATGGCCTCGTCCTCGACCATGGTCCCGGCCCAGAAGCGGCCCGAGCGATCGACGCGGCCGTCGTTGAAGCGGCGGCCGTTGGCCTGCGCCTCGACGCGGTGCAGCCACTCGACCTGGCCCGAGGCGAGGTCGAACAGGCCAAGGCCCGTCTCGAAGGCGGCGATGACGCGGCCGGTCTCATCCGGAAGGAGGGCGATGGAGCCGATGCGCTCGGGGGCGGCGAAGGTCTCGACCGCGCCGCTGGCGGGGTCGAAGGCGCGCAGGCGGCGGCTCTGGATGTCGGTCCACAGCAGGCGGCCGGTGTCCCACACCGGCCCCTCGCCGAGCACGTCGCCGGCCGCGATGATCGCGGCCGGCTGCTTGCTTGAGATCACCACCACGTGGCGTACAGGGCGATGAGGATCAGGATCACGCCCACGCCGGCGATGTTGAAGCCCTTGGTCGTCTTGTAGCTGACGCCCTCGAGGGTCACGACGTTGACCTCCTTCTTCTGCGGGGCGACCAGCGAGACGATCACGGCCGCGGCCAGGGTCAGCAGGAACACCAGGCCCACGCGGTTCATGAACGGCATGCCGAACATGCCCAGCTTGTTGAGGAAGAAGAACAGGCCCGACAGGGCCGCGCCGCCGATCGCGGCCACCAGGGCCGAGGCCGTGGTCGCGCGCTTCCAGAACAGGCCCAGCATGAAGATCACCACGATCCCCGGCGTGAAGAAGCCGGTGAAGTCCTGGATGAACTGGAAGGCCTGCTCGGCGCCGCCCAGCAGCGGCTTGGCGGTCAGGATGCCGATCACCACCGCGACGACGGCGGTGATGCGGCCGACCAGCACCAGGTGCTGCTCGGACGACTGGGGCTTGGCCTTGGCGTAGAGGTCGAGAGTGAAGATGGTGGCGATCGAGTTGATCTTGGCGGCCAGCGACGCGACGATCGCGGCAACCAGGGCGGCGAACACCAGGCCCAGCAGGCCGGGCGGCAGCAGCTTCATCATCTCCGGATAGGCCTGGTCGGGCTTGATCGAGCCCGGCACCAGCACCAGGGCGGCGATGCCCGGCAGCACCACGATGACCGGCATCAGCAGCTTCAGATAGGCGGCCAGGGCGATGCCCTTCTGGGCTTCCGGCAGGTCCTTGGCGCCGAGGGCGCGCTGGATGATGTACTGGTTGAAGCCCCAGTAGCTGATGTTCATGATCCACAGGCCGCCGAACAGCACGGACAGGCCCGGCAGGTCCTTGTAGTGCGGGCTGGCCTTGTCGAGGATCATGTCGAAGTGTTCGGGGAACTGGGTGGTCAGGTGGTGGAAGCCGCCGATGACGCCGCCCGCGCCGCCGATCTTGTCGAGCGACAGCCAGGCGATGATCAGGCCGCCCATGACCAGCAGGGCCACCTGGACGATGTCGGTCAGGGCCACGGCCTTGAGGCCGCCCCACAGCTGGTAGGCCAGGGCGAAGACGCCGATGGCGGCCAGGGCCATCATCTGGTCCATGCCGGTCACGGTGTGCACGGCGATCGAGCCCAGCCACAGGATCGAGGTCAGGTTCACGAAGACGTACAGGCCCAGCCAGAACACGGCCATGATGGTCCGCACGCTGGGGCCGTACCGCTGCTCCAGGAACTGCGGCATCGTCACGATGCCGTTCTTCAGGAACACCGGCAGGAAGAACTTGCCGACGATCAGCAGGGTCAGGGCCGCCATCCACTCGTAGGAGGCGATGGCCAGGCCGATGGCGTAGCCCGAGCCGCTCATGCCGATGATCTGTTCGGCCGAGATGTTGGCGGCGATCAGCGAGGCGCCGATCGCCCACCAGGGAAGAGCCTTCGACGCGAGGAAGTAGTCGGTCGAGTTCTTCTTCTGCCCGCCCTTGTCGCGGGAAACCCACTGCGCCAGGCCGAAGATGGCCACGGCGTAGATCGCGAGGATCGCGAGATCGATGGTTGCTAGGTTCACGTGGGCTTCCCCCCTTTAGGGCTGCTCTTCGTTATGATCGTAAGACGGCTCAGCCGCCGGTCTGCGCAGTCCAGGCCGCGACCAGGGCGCGGGCGCGCTCGCCGACTTCCGCCGCCGTGTAGCCCGGACGGTAGAGTTCGCCGCCGACGCCGATGCCGGCCACGCCGATGTCGAGCCAGGGCTTGAGGTTGGCCGCGCCGACGCCGCCGACCGCATAGACCGCGATGTCCTTGGGCAGCACGTCGCGCACGGCCTTCAGGTGGCCCGGGCCGAACGAGCCGGCCGGATAGAGCTTCAGCGCCTTGGCGCCCGCCTTCACGGCGATGAACGCCTCGGTCGGCGTGGAGAAGCCGGGCATGACGGTCAGGCCCAGCTCGACGGCGCGGGCGATGACGTCCGGATCGATGTTGGGGGTGACGATCAGCTTGCCGCCGACCGCGGCCACGTCGTCGACCGCCTGCGGGGTCAGGACGGTGCCGGCGCCGCACAGGGCCTTGTCGCCGAAGGCCTCGCACAGCTTGCCGATGCTGATCAGCGGATCGGGCGAGTTCAGCGGGATCTCGATGTAGCCGATGCCGGCGTCGACGAGCGCGCCTGCGATCTCGACGATTTCGTCGGGCTTCACACCGCGCAGGATGGCGACGATGGGCGGGGCGTCAGGCAAGGACATGGGCATCACGCGTCAATGAGGTGGACAGGGAGGATAGGCCGGCGAGAACGGCGGCGTCGCCGTCGATCTCGAAGCTGTCGCCGCCGGCGGCGGCGATGGCCTTGGCGTAGAGGACGTTCAGCGCCGGGGCGCCGATCAGGGCGACCTTGCCGAGCCGGCCGAACCAGCCGGCCGCGCCGGCCGCGTCGGCGCCGATCAGCAGGCCCGACAGGAAGCCCATGGCGTCGGCCTTGGGCAGGCCGTCGATCAACTGGCGGCTGCGGGTCTCGAACAGCAGGTGGGGCAGCAGGGCCGCGCCCTTGTCGGTGATCCGCGACACGCCCAGGTCGAAGCCTTCCGGCGTCGCGGGCGCGTCGCCGGCGGCGGCCTTGGCCAGGATCGAGTGCTCGCGCAGGATGGCGAAGACCTCGCCGACCGGGGCGGTCAGGAACGAGGTGATCGCCCCGTCCTCGACCACGACCCACTTGGTGTGGGTGCCGGGCATGGCCAGCAGATGGCGGCCGGTCTTGAGTTCCGGGTTCAGCGCCAGGGCGCCGAGGATCTGGGTCTCCTCGCCGCGCATCACGTCGGGACCGCCCAGCGGGTTGGTGCACGACAGGCCCGGCACGATCGAGACGGTCAGGCCCTGGGCCGCTACCTTGACCAGCCGCTCGGTGATCGCTGCGGCGTTGGCGGGGCAGGGGGCGTAGGGGGCTTCGACCCAGCCGTTGCGCGAGCCGACCATGCCGCACAGCAGGATCGTCTCCGGGCCGGCCTCACGCCAGTCGCCGACGAGGTCGAGGAAGGTCTGCTCGGGCGAGGCGGTCAGCGAGCCGATGCCGGGACCGTCGCGACGGTCGAGCACGCTCTTGCCCTGGCGCAGATAGAGGCGCAGGCGCGAGGTGCCCCAGTCGCCGAAGATGGTGATGGAAGGGTCGGACGCGACCATCAGCAGGCTCCCCCGTTTCGAGCGCTTCCCTGGTGAAGCCGTCCGGAGTCGTCAGCCTGCGTCATGTTCGTCCCTAAACGCGCGCCTGGCGAGAGTCTTTCACGCCGGGTCGCAAGGCATTTATAATATAATAATGATCGGTGCAAACAGCAGGGTGATCCAGCCTCCTGCGAGTGTGGTCAGACCATTGTTTCGCCTAAGGGTTTAGGTTTGTAGCGCTTGCTCCTGTGGCCGAAAAGCAGCGCCTATAGCGGAAATGATAGCGCTATCAATTTTGGCTTGATGACCACAATTATATGACTATAGCTATCAATCAGATTGTGCGGGGCTGGTTGTTCCGCACGTCACCGGCGCCGATTCAAGAACGCCGGGGCGGCTTTCACTCGCGGGGAAGGAAACAGGCATGCGACGCCTCAATAACTCACATCGTTTCATGTTCGGCGCTTCGGTCGTGGCGCTGTGCGCCGTGGCTCCGTTGACAGCGCTGGCGCAGACCGCCGGAACGACCACCGAGAACACCCAGGTCGAAGAAATCGTGGTCACCGGTCAGCGGGCCCAGATCCAGTCGGCCCAGAAGATCAAGCAGAACGCCGAAGTGATCGTCGACTCGATCACCGCCGTCGACATCGGCGCCCTGCCGGACCGTTCGGTCTCTGAAGCCCTGCAGCGCATCTCGGGCATCACCCTGCAACGCACCAACGAAGCGCGCGACCCGGCCCGGATGGCCGCGGAAGGCGGCGGCGTGGCCATTCGCGGCCTGTCGTGGGTGCGTTCTGAAACCAACGGCCGTGACATCTTCTCGGCCAAGAACGGCCGCGGCCTGAGCTTCGAAGACGTGTCGGCCGACCTGCTGGCCGGCGTCGACGTCTACAAGAACCCGTCGGCCGACATGATCGAAGGCGGCATCGGCGGCACCGTCAACCTGCGCACCCGCACGCCGTTCGACCAGAAGGGCCGCCTGTTCGCCTTCTCGGGCGACTACAACTACGGCGAGCTGCAGAAGAAGGGCTATTACTCGGGCAACGTGATCGCCAGCGATCGTTGGGACACCAACATCGGCGAATTCGGCGCCCTGCTGGCCTACAGCTACGGCAGCGTCGGCAACCGCACCAACAGCATCTCGGTCGACCGCTACGACCCGATGACGGTCAACGGCAAGACCGTCTATGTGCCCAAGGCCATGGGCTGGCGTTCGGTCGACTGGGAGCAGAAGCGCCAATCCCTGGCCTTCGCCGCCCAATGGCGCCCGAACGACAAGTTCGAGTTCACCCTGCAGGCCATGGGCTCGAAGGCCGATCCGAAGGATCTGGAGCGCGCCGCTCTCGTGGAAAACACGATGAGCCAGACCAACGCCAACGGCTACACCTACAACTCGGACGGCGTGTTCACCGGCGGCACCGTCTATGACGCCCAGTACACCGCCGACACCCGCGCCGGCGAAGGCCACAAGAAGACGGGCGACATCGCCCTGAACGGCAAGTGGTTCGTCAACGACGCCTGGACGATCTCGGGCGACCTGCAATACGTGAAGTCGACCTCGAAGACCTCGAGCCTGACCGTCTTCACCCAGCTGCAGGACATCGCCAACACCGACGGCGACCTGCCGGACGTCAACTGGAACCTCAACACCAGCGTGCCCACGGTCACGACGGTCGGCGCCAACAACACCTACATCAAGTCCCAGTACTACTGGGCCGCGGCCATGGACCACATCGACGAGAGCGAAGCCTCCGAAAAGGCCGCCCGCCTCGACGTGACCTACGAGTTCCCGGAAGACGGCTGGCTGAAGACCTTCCGGTTCGGCGTCCGCGCCACCGACAAGGAATTCGAATCCCGCGAGTCGAGCTGGAACTGGAGCCTGCTGAGCGCCCAGTACTGGGGCGGCGGCACGCCGGTCTACCTGACCGACAGCGCCACCTCGAACCTGTCCGAGCTCTACACCTTCAAGAACTTCTTCGGCGGCGACGTGCAGGTGCCGGGCGTGGCCTGGTTCCCGACCGCCAGCGTCGTCACCAACGGCTCGCAGAACGCCTACAACCTGCTGAAGTCGACCGAGACGGCCGGCTGGGGCTGGTCGCCGGTGACCGGCTACGCCGACGCCAACAACAACAATCAGAACGAAAAGACCTACGCTGGCTACGGCCTGCTGCGCTTCGGTTCCGACACCCCGTTCGGCGTGAACATGCCGCTCGACGGCAACATCGGCGTCCGGATCGTGAAGACCGAAGCCACCGCCGGCGCCGGCGCCGCGGTTTCGAGCGCCCCGACCACCAGCTGCGCCACCGGCGTCATCGCCGCCGACCTCGCGCACTGCAACGCCGCCGTGGCCTTCGGCACCGGCACCCTGACCACCGCGGGCGCCAGCAACGACTACACCGACGTCCTGCCCAGCCTGAACCTGCGCTGGCACGTGACGCCGCAACTGCAGATCCGCTTCGCCGCGTCCAAGGCCGTCGTTCGTCCGACGATGGTGCAGCTGCAGCCCTACACGACCCTGGGCTTCAACTTCGCCACCAGCGGCACCACGGCGACCACCCTGTGGGCGACCGGCACCGGCGGCAACCCGAACCTGCGCCCGACCAAGGCCAACCAGTTCGACCTCAGCGCCGAATGGTACTTCGCGCCGACCGGCAGCCTGACGCTGGCGCTGTTCCGCAAGAACATCAAAGACTACATCTACACCGCCACCAGCACCGAGACCTACGTCCAGAACGGCCAGTCGATCGACTTCGCCGTCACCCGTTACGCCAACGGTTCGGACGGTTCGGTCCAGGGCTTCGAGATCGGCTACCAGCAGTTCTACGACTTCCTGCCGGGCGCCCTGTCGGGCATCGGCGTGCAGGCCAACTACACCTTCATCGACAACGAGGGCGGCGCCAACGCTCCGGCCAGCGTGTTCGACAGCACCCAGGTCGGCGCGGCCAACTCCAAGCTGCCGATCGAAGGCATGTCGGGCCGCAGCTACAACGTGGCCGTGATGTACGAGAAGTACGGCGTCTCGGCCCGTCTGGCCTACAACTGGCGTCAGCGCTACCTGCTGACCAGCTCGGCGGCCAACGTCAACGCTCCGGTCTGGTCGCGTGACTACGGCCAGTTGGACGGCTCGATCTTCTACAGCATCAACAAGCAGTACAAGGTCGGCGTCCAGGCCACGAACATCCTCAAGGAACGCACCGTCCTCGAGGTCGGCTATCCGGAACGCGTCGCCCCCTACAACTGGGTGGAGACCGACCGTCGCGTGGCCTTCGCGGTCCGCGCCGCCTTCTGAGGCGGTCTGACTTGACCTGAAAAAGGGCCCTCCGACGATCCGGACCAGCTATGGTCGGGGCCGTCGGAGGGCTTTTTTGTTGAGGGGCGTCGCGCAAGAGGACGCCCGTGTGGGAGGGCGCGTGTTGGATCAGCCTATTCGCAAGGTCGTCGTCGTGGGCGGGGGCACCGCCGGCTGGATGACGGCCGCCGCGTTCAGCCGCCTGCTGGTCGGCCCGACGGTGCAGGTCGAGGTCGTGGAGTCCGAGGCCATCGGCACGGTCGGCGTCGGCGAGGCCACCATCCCGACCATCCGCAACTTCAACGAAAAGCTGGGCCTCGACGAGGTCGAGTTCATCCGCCAGACCCAGGCCAGCTTCAAGCTGGGCATCGACTTCCGCGACTGGGGCCGGGTCGGCCACCGCTATTTCCACGGCTTCGGGGACTTCGGGGCCGACCACGAGCAGGTGCAGGCTCACCAGCTGTGGCGGCGCCTGCGGGCCCTGGGCGACGACAGCAGCCTGGAGGACTGGTCGCTGCCGACGGCGGCGGCGGCGCTGAACCGCTTCATTCCGCCCAGCCCCGATCCGCGCTCGCCGCTGCACGACTATTCCTACGCCTACCATTTCGACGCCGGGCTCTACGCCGCCTTCCTGCGCCGCTACGCCGAGGCGCGCGGCGTCGTGCGCACCGAGGGCAGGATCGTCGACGTCGCCCTGCGCGGCGAGGACGGCTTCGTCGAGGCGGTGGTGCTGGAAGGCGGCCGGCGGGTGGAGGGCGACCTCTTCGTCGACTGCTCGGGCTTCCGCGCCCTGCTGATCGAAGGAACCTTGAAGGCCGGGTTCGAGGACTGGTCGCGCTGGCTGCCGTGCGACCGCGCGCTGGCCGTGCCGTGCAAGCTGGGCGGCGACGGCCTGACGCCCTACACCCGCTCGACCGCCCGCGAGGCCGGCTGGCAGTGGCGGATCCCGCTTCAGCACCGCATCGGCAACGGCTACGTCTATTCCAGCGCCTTCGTCGACGACCAGCGGGCAGCCGATACCCTGATGTCGAACCTCGACGGCGCGGCCCTGGACGATCCGCGTCCGCTGCGCTTCCTGGCCGGTCGCCGCAAGAAGTTCTGGGATCGCAACGTCGTGGCCGTGGGCCTGTCGGGCGGCTTCCTGGAGCCGCTGGAATCCACCTCGATCGCCCTGATCCAGAACGGGATCGCGCGGCTCTTGGAATTCTTCCCCGACCGCCGCTGCGATCCGCTGCTGGCCGACGAGTTCAACCGCGTCTCGGCCCAGGAGTACGAGCGCATCCGCGACTTCATCATCCTGCACTACTGCATCAACCAGCGGGACGAGCCGATGTGGCGGCAGGTCCGCGAGGTCGAGCTGCCTGACAGCCTGCGGGCCAAGATCGCGCTCTACAAGGCGCGCGGCCACGTGGCGATCCACGAGGGCGACGGCTTCGCGCGGCCCAGCTGGATCTCGATCTACAACGGCCTGGGCGTGGTGCCCGAGACCTATGATCCGCTGGCCGACCGCATTCCCGAGGCCGAGCTGCGCCGACTGATGGATCACCGGCGGGCGGTGATCCGCCATGCCGCCCAGTCGATCCCGACCCAGGCGGCGTTCATCGCCCAGCATTGCGCGGCCGAGCCGATCGGCTGAGATAACGGCAGGAACCCTTGGGGGAGGGAGACATGCAGGACACCGACCGCAGCCTTCGCAAGATCGTGGTCGTCGGCGGGGGCACGGCCGGCTGGATGGCCGCCGCGGCCCTGTCGCAGCTGGTCGGCGGCCGTTTCGGCGCGATCGAGGTGATCGAGTCCGACGAGATCGGCACGGTCGGGGTGGGGGAGGCGACGATCCCGCCGCTGCATCTGTTCCACGCCTTGCTCGGTATCGACGAGAACGCCTTCGTCCGAGCCACCCAGGGGGCGTTCAAGCTCGGCATCGAGTTTCGCGACTGGGGCCGCAAGGGCGGGCGCTACTTCCACCCGTTCGGGGCCTATGGCGCGCCGATGGGGTTGTCGCCGTTCCACCAGACCTGGCTGCGGGCCAGGGCCGAGGGCGTGGCGGATGACCTCGACGCCTACAATCTGGCGGCCAGCGCCGCGGCCCTGAACCGCTTCGTGCGCCCGCCGGCCGGCCAGGCGCCGCCGGTGTTCTCGACCTTTGGCTACGCCTTCCATTTCGACGCCTCGCTCTATGCAAAGTTCCTGCGCCGCTTCGCCGAGGCGCGGGGCGCGCGGCGGACGGAGGGCAAGATCGTCGACGTCGCCCTGCGCGACGGGGACGGTTTCGTCGAGGTCGTGACGCTGGAGGACGGCCGCCGCATCGAAGGCGACTTCTTCATCGACTGCTCGGGATTCCGGGGGCTGCTGATCGAGCAGGCCCTGAAGACCGGCTACGAGGACTGGAGCCATTGGCTGCCGTGCGACCGGGCCCTGGCGGTTCCCAGCGCCAACGCCGGCCCGCTGACGCCCTATACCCGATCAACCGCCGAGGCGGCCGGCTGGCGCTGGCGCATCCCGCTGCAGCACCGCACCGGCAACGGCCATGTCTATTGCAGCGCCCATATCAGCGACGACGAGGCCGCCTCCGCCCTGCTGGCGGGGCTCGACGGCGAGGCCCTGGCCGATCCGCGTCCGCTGCGCTTCACGCCCGGCCGCCGGCGCAAGGCCTGGAACCGCAACGTCCTGGCCCTGGGCCTGGCGTCGGGCTTCATCGAGCCGCTGGAGTCGACCAGCATCCACCTGATCCAGACGGCGATCACGCGGCTGTTCAGCTACTTTCCCGACCGCGATTTCGATCCGGCCACGGTCGACGAGTACAACCGGCTGTCGGCGCAGGAGTTCGAGGAGGCGCGCGACTTCGTAATCCTGCACTACGCCGTCGGCGAGCGCGACGACACCGAGCTGTGGCGCTACTGCCAGGCGATGAGCCTGCCCGACAGCCTGCGGCGCAAGATCGACCTCTATCGCGGCCATGGGCGCATCCACGTCCTGCCCAACGAGCTCTTCAAGGAGCACAGCTGGCTGGCGGTTCTGGAAGGGCAGGGGGCGCGGCCCGAGCGCCTGGACCCACTGGCGAGCCTGATCGACGGCGCGGCCCTGCGCGGCCAGCTGGGCGCGATCCAGGCGGCGGTGCGCCAGACCGCGCAGGCCTTGCCCTCCCACGAGGCCTTCATCGCCAGTCATTGCCGCGCGGAGGCGTGATCCCGCAAAAAATGGGCTGACAACGCTATCAATTCCCTTGCGTCTTCATTTGTATGATTATACATATGACGAGTGGCGCCGAGGTCGCGAAAGCGACTGTTCGGCCGTGCGGATCTCCTGCGAGGTCTGCCAGCGCGCCGCGCGAACCACCTCCCCGGTCTCGCGCGAAGTCTTTTCAACCGCGCATCGCCTCCTGCGGGCGATGCGCGGATTTTTTTGCCTTTTACCCAACTGTTACAAACAGTTGCTGGTTTTGCGGCCGGCGTGCGCGCGCATGAAAACCGGTTGCAATCGCGGCCGCCTCGGCTAATTGTCCTATTTATAAGAATGGTAGCGGTAACGAGTTGGCGGGGCTGAAGTCTCTCGCGCGACCGCCGGATCGGGAGGAGGCGAGGGGATGTCCAATCCCTTTGACAGCGCTTACTTCCGCGGCGAACGCGCGATGCAGGCTTAAGGTCCGACCGGCCGGCCAGCAGGAGGTTTTCGCGTGACGTTTCGAACCCGTAGATGCGGGCTCGCCGCCCTTGGCGCGATCCTCAGCCTGTCGCTGGCCGCCCCGGCCTTCGCGCAAGGCCAACTGCCAAAGCTGGTGACCAGGAACGGCCGTCACGCCCTGCTGGTCGACGGCAAGCCGTTCCTGATGCTGGGCGTCCAGGCCAACAACGCCGCCAACTATCCCTCGCAACTGCCCAAGGTGTGGCCGGCCGTGAAGGCCCTGAACGCCAACACCCTGGAGATCCCGGTCGCCTGGGAGCAGATCGAGCCGGTCGAGGGCAGGTTCGACTTCTCCTATGTCGACCTGCTGCTCAAGCAGGCGCGCGAGAACGACACCAAGCTGGTGATCCTGTGGTTCGCCACCTGGAAGAACAACGGCCCGCAGTACGCCCCCGAATGGGTCAAGCTCGACAACAAGCGCTTCCCCCGGCTGATCAACGGCAAGGGCGAGATGAAGAACTCGCTGTCGCCGCACTTCCGCGCGACGCTCGAGGCCGACAAGAAGGCCTTCGTCGCGCTGATGCGCCACCTGAAGGCCGCCGACCCCGACCACACCGTGATCATGGTCCAGCCCGAGAACGAGGTCGGGGCCTACAGCGCCATCCGCGACTTCTCGCCGACCGCCCAGAAGATCTTCGACGGGCCGGTTCCCGCGGCGCTGGTCAAGGCCCTGAGCAAGAAGCCCGGGACCTGGAAGGCGGTGTTCGGCAAGGACGCCGACGAGTTCTTCTACGCCTGGTCGATCGGCCGCTACGTCAATGAGATCGCGGAAGCCGGCAAGCGCGAGCTGTCGCTGCCGATGTACGTCAACGCCGCCCTGCGCGACCCCTTCCACGACCAGGACCCGTTCACCTACTCGTCGGGCGGCCCGACCTGGAACGTGCTCGATGTCTGGAAGGCCGCGGCGCCGTCGATCGACGCCCTGGCCCCCGACATCTACATGCGCGAGAGCGACAAGGTCCGAAAGACGCTGGAGCAGTACGGTCGCCCGGACAACGCCCTGTTCGTGCCCGAGATCGGCAGCGATAAGGCCTATGCCCGCTACATCTACGACGTGCTGGGCCATCAGGGCATCGGCTTCGCCCCGTTCGGCCTCGACTACACCGGCTATTCCAACTACCCGCTCGGCGCCAAGACGGTCGACGCCAAGACGCTGGAGAACTTCGGCGTCCACTACCGCCTGCTCTCGCCGATGGCTCGCGAATGGGCCAAGCTCTCGTTCGAGGGCAAGGTCTGGGGCGTGGGCGAGCAGGAGGGCGGCAAGCCCGAGACCATCGACCTGGGCGGCCGCTGGAACGTGCGCGTCACCTACGGCGAATGGCAGTTCGGCTCGATCGAGGCCCCGTGGATGGCCAAGGCCGAGAAGCAGCCCGACCGCGAGATCCCCGACGCCGGCGCCCTGATCGCCCAGCTCGGTCCCGACGAGTTCCTGATCACCGGCTACCGCGCCCGCCTGACCTTCGGCTCGGCCAAGGGCGAGCAGTTCATGGTCTCGCGGGTCGAGGAAGGCCACTTCGATGCGGCGGGTCAGTGGGTGTTCGACCGCGTCTGGAACGGCGACCAAGTCGACTACGGCCTGAACCTGACCACCTTGCCCCAGATCCTGAAGGTGAAGCTGGCGACCTACTAGGTCGCTGGTTCAACCCCACAAAAAGACAACGAGAACAGGGAAGAACGAAGACATGCGCAGCCTCTATGCGGGCCTGGCCCTCTCCCTGCTGGCCTCGACCAGCGCCTTCGCCCTCGACGGGGCCTTCGAGAAGACCGCCGACGGCGTGGTGGTCACCCCCGCCTCGGGCCCGGCCAAGAAGGTTCGGCTGCAGGTGATGGGCGAGCGGATCATCCACGTCACCGCCTCGCCGACCGAAACCTTGGACGCGCCGCCCAGCCTGATGGTCACGGCCAAGCCGGTCACGACCGGCTTCACGGTCGACGCCAAGGGCGGGGTGCTGACGCTGAAGACGGCCAAGGCCACCGCGCAGGTCTCGCTGAGCGACGGCACGGTCGACTTCCTCGACGCCAAGGGCCGCAAGATCCTGGGCGAGCGCGACCGCGGCGCCTTCACCCCGACCAAGGTCGAGGGTCAGGACTTCTACGTTGTCCGCCAGCAGTTCAATCCGGGTACGGACGAAGCCTTCTATGGCCTGGGCCAGCACCAGAACGGCCAGATGGACTACAATGGCCAGGACGTCGAACTGCTGCAGTACAACCGCGCGATCGCGGTGCCGATGCTGCTGTCCTCGCGCGGTTACGGCCTGCTGTGGGACAACAACTCGATCACCCGGTTCGGCAACCCGATCCCCTACGACGTCGCCTCGCGCGACCTGAAGATCTTCGACGCCGACGGCAAGGCCGGCGGCTTCACGGCCAAGTACTACCAGAACGGCCAACTGAAGGTGACGCGGGTCGAGAAGGACATCGACTACCGCTTCCTCAAGGACCTGCCCAATTGGCCCTCTGAACTCCAGACGGCCGAGAAGAAGCTCCAGCCCGGCCAGACCGTGGTGTGGGAAGGCGCGATCCAGACCGACAAGGCCGGCGAGCACAATTTCAAGCTCTATTCCAGCAGCTACGCCAAGGTCTGGCTGGACGGTCACCTGGTCATCGACCGCTGGCGCCAGAACTGGAACCCCTGGTACCACAACTTCGACGCCAAGCTGACGCCGGGCAAGAAGCACAAGATCCGCGTCGAGTGGACGCCGGACGACGGCTATATCGGCCTGCTGCACAACGATCCGATGCCGAGCGCCGACCGCCACTCGCTGCAGTTCACCTCGGAAGTCGGCAAGGCCATCGACTACTACTATGTCGGCGGCGACGACCTGGATCAGGTGGTGGCCGGCTATCGCGACCTGACCGGGTCTGCGGTGATGATGCCGCGCTGGGCCTACGGCTTCTGGCAGTCGCGCCAGCGCTACGAGACCCAGGACCAGATCGTCGGCGTGGTGAAGGAGTACCGCAAGCGCGGCCTGCCGCTCGACAACATCGTCATGGACTGGCGCTACTGGAAGGACCCCGAGTGGGGCACGCACAAGTTCGACGAGACGCGCTTCCCCGACCCGCAGAAGATGATCGACGACATCCACGGGCTGAACGCCCACTTCATGATCTCGATCTGGCCGAAGTTCTATCCGACCACGGACAACTACAAGGAGCTCGACGCGGCCGGTCACATGTACCACCGCAATGTCGAACAGGGCGCGCTGGACTGGGTGGGCCCCGGCTACCTGAACTCGTTCTACGACCCCTACACCCAGGAAGCCCGCGACATCTATTGGCGCCAGGTGAAGAAGAACCTGAAGGTCTATGGCGTCGACGCCTGGTGGATGGACGCCTCCGAGCCTGACCTGCACTCCAACGTCGACGTGCCCGAGCGCACCCTGCGCATGAGCCCGACGGCGCTCGGCCCGGGCGCGGAATACTTCAACAGCTACGCCCTGGAGCACACCCGCGGCGTCTATGAGGGCGAGATCAAGGACAACCCGGACGTCCGTCCGTTCATCCTGACCCGCTCGGGCTTCGGCGGGCTGCAACGCAACGCCTCGGCGGTGTGGAGCGGCGACGTCGTGGCGCGCTGGGACGACTTCCGCGACCAGATCTCGGCCGGGGTGAACCTGTCGATGTCGGGCATTCCCAACTGGACCACCGACATCGGCGGCTTCTCGGTCGAGAAGCGCTACGAGAGCAAGGACCCGGCCCACTGGGCCGAGTGGCAGGAGCTGAACCTGCGCTGGTTCCAGTTCGGCGCCTTCAGCCCGCTGTTCCGCAGCCACGGCGAGCTGCCGTTCCGCGAGATCTACGAACTCGCCGACGAAGGCAGCGACGTCTACAAGTCGCTGGCCTGGTACGACGAGCTTCGCTACCGGCTGATGCCTTACGTCTACACCCTGGCGGCCGACACCTATCACCGCGACGGCAGCATGATGCGCGGCCTGGTGATGGACTATCCGACCGACGCCAAGGCCCGCACGGTCGACGACCAGTACCTGTTCGGCGACGACTTCCTGGTGGCCCCGGTGACGGCGTTCAAGGCCCGCTCGCGCGGCGTCTATCTGCCGGCCGGCACATGGTACGACTTCGAGACCGGCAAGGCCTTCAAGGGCGGCCAGACGGTCAAGGCAGACGCGCCGCTGGCCCGCATGCCGCTGTTCGTCAAGGCCGGCGCCATCGTGCCGACCACCGACGTCCAGCAGTATGTCGGCGAGAAGCCCGACGCGCCGATCACCCTGCTGGTCTTCACCGGCAAGGACGGCAAGTACGAGCTCTATGAAGACGACGGCCTGTCCAACGGCTACGCCCGCGGCGCCTGGGCCCGCACGCCGATCTCCTATGACGACGCCAGCGGCCGGGTGACCATCGGCGCCCGCTCGGGAAGCTTCAAGGGCCTGGTCGAGAAGCGCGTCTTCAAGGTCCGCTTCATCGGCAAGGGCGCCAAGCCGACCGACTTCGACGCGGCGGCCGACCTGACCGTCGAGTACGACGGCCAGCCGGTGGTGCTGACCCGCAAGTAGGGTTCATCCTCGATGAGCCAGCGAGGGCCCGGCGGCGACGCCGGGCCCTTCGTCGTTTCGGCGAGGCTCAGAACAGCGGGCAGGCGACCGGATAGACGTAGCGGGCGCCGATGAAGCCGCGATGGATTTCCAGGCAGATCGGGTCGCCGGGGCGCTTGGGGGCGTCGTAGCTGCGCGGCAGCGGGATGTTCAACAGCCGCTCCTTGGGGATGGCGACGTCCATCAGGGTCTCGACGACGTCGTCTCCGTTCCGGACCCTGACCACCGTGCGGTGGTGCACGTTCAGCATGACGCCCTCGACCAGCTGGAACCGGGTCATGGCCAGGGCGGCGTCGGCCTGGACCAGCGCGCCCCAGCCCCACAGCGCCGAAACGGCGGCGGCGGCGAACAGGCTGTTGGTGCCGTGGTCGCGGGGATCGGTGCGCAGCATCGCCACGAGCAGGCCCGCGCCCGCGAAGGCCCCCAGCACGATCAGGCCGACATAGTCCTCCAGATGGCGATCGAAGACCCGCCAGAACAGCGCCGCCGACGGCGCGGCCCAGACCAGGCCGAGGCCGGCCTCGCCGGGCAGGCCGAGCAGCGGCAGGTCCCGCCTCGCCCGCGCGATCAGGATCGCGGCCCAGGGCGCGGCGGCGCACAGGGTGACCACGACGGGATAGGGATAGGGCGCGAAGGCCGTCCACAGCGCCAGCGCCACGGCGGCCAGGCTCAGGTGCTTCGCGGCCTTTCTGGATGTTGCGGAGGGAGGCGCGGCGCCGCTTGCGTCTTCGAGCATGCGGCGAGTCTAGGACGAGCTTCGCCTTGTCCGCCAGTGAAACCGGGCGGCGAAGGTGCTCTTATCGGGGCGGTGATCCCCCGGAGAGTCGCCATGTCCAAGTCCGTCCTGCTCGCCGCCGTCCTGGCGGCCTCGCTCGCCGCCGCCCCCGCCGCCCTGGCGGCCGACTGGTCGCTGGCCATCCACGGCGGGGCGGGCGTGATCAATCGCGGCGACCTGTCGCCCGAGAAGGACGCGGCCTATCGCGCCGGGCTCGAGGCGGCGCTGAAGGCCGGCTCGGAGGTGCTGGAAAAGGGCGGCTCCAGCCTCGACGCCGTCGAGGCGGCCGTGAAGGTGCTGGAGGACAACCCGCTGTTCAACGCCGGCAAGGGCGCGGTCTTCACCGCCGACGGCAGGAACGAACTGGACGCCTCGATCATGGACGGCGCGACCCTCAAGGCCGGCGCGGTGGCGGGCGTCACCCGCACCAGGCATCCGATCAGCCTGGCCCGGGCGGTGATGGAGAAGTCGCCGCACGTGATGCTGGCCCGCGAGGGCGCCGACGCCTTCTCGGTGGCGCAGGGCCTGGAGCAGGTGGATCCCTCGTACTTCCGCACCGAGGAGCGCTGGAAGCAGCTTGAGGCTTGGCGCGCCAGGCAAAAGGCGGCGCTGGACCCGACCCACCTCTACGGCACGGTCGGCGCGGTGGCGATCGACGCCAAGGGTCACCTGGCGGCGGCGACCTCTACGGGCGGCATGACCGGCAAGAAGTGGGGCCGGGTCGGCGATTCACCCATCATCGGCGCGGGAACCTACGCCCAGGACGGCGTCTGCGCGGTGTCGGCCACCGGCTCGGGCGAATACTTCATCCGCACCAGCGCCGCCCACCAGGTCTGCGCCCGCATCGCCTTCGCCGGCCAGGACCTCAAAGCCGCCGGCGCGGCGACCATCAAGTCCATCGGCGACATCGGCGGCGACGGCGGCATGATCACCATGAACGCCAAGGGCGAGGTGGCCTTCCCGATGAACAGCTCGGGCATGTATCGCGGCTGGGCCAGCGGCAAGGGCAGGGGGACGGCGATCTACGCGGATGAAGGGAAGTAGCCGCCTGCGGCGGCCCCCTCAGTCGCTCCGCGACAGCTCCCCCAGAGGGGGAGCATCTTCTTGGTGCGGCGCTTCTAGATCCTCCCCC